>JBFKVO010000245.1:0-2971 GCA_041639095.1 Candidatus Limnocylindrales bacterium
ACGAAGGAAGGATAGGAACGCGTGAAGGTCATCCTGACGAAGGACGTCGACAAGCTCGGCAAGAGCGGCGAGATGAAGACGGTGACGGACGGCTACGCCCGCAACTACCTCATCCCGCAGAAGCTCGCGGTCAGCGCCGCCGGCGGAGCGTACCGGGCCTGGGTGCACGACGTCGCCAGCCGGGAGGACAAGCGCCAGCGCGAGCGCGAGGAGGCGGAGGTCACGGCGAACCGCATCTCCTCCACGACCCTCACGATGGGGGTGAAGGTCGGTGAGGGCGGCAAGCTCTACGGCTCGATCACCTCGAAGGACATCGCCGACGCGCTCGCCCGGCGCGGGATCGAGGTGGACCGCCACAAGATCGACCTCGAGGACCCGCTCAAGTCGCTCGGCACGTACAAGGTCGCGATCAAGGTCTACGGGGGCCTGACGCCCGAGGTCACGATCGTCGTCGAGCCGAAGGGCTAGCCCGGGTCCGGCCACGAGCCGGGCGACACGCGCCGGGTCCTCCATCGACGGAGCCCCGCCCACGGACGATGATGGGCGGGTGAGCGGGCGGACGATCCTCCACGTCGACCTCGACGCGTTCTTCGCGGCCGTCGAGCAGCGCGATCGCCCCGAGCTCCGCGGCAAGCCCGTGATCGTGGGGGGCGGCGGCCCGAACCAGCGCGGGGTCGTCAGCACCGCGAGCTACGAGGCGCGTCGCTTCGGCGTCCACTCCGCGATGCCGCTGCGCGAGGCGGGCCGCCTCTGCCCACACGGGGTCTTCCTCCCGGTCGATGGCCGCAAGTACGCGGCGGTCAGCGCCCAGGTGATGGCGATCCTGCGTCGCTACACGCCGCTCGTCGAGCCACTGTCGATCGACGAGGCGTTCCTCGACGTGACCGAGTCGCGGGCCCTGTTCGGCGACGGCGAGGCGATCGCCCGCGCGATCAAGGACGATGTCCGGGCCGAGACCCAGCTGACGATCTCGGTCGGGGTCGCGGCGACGAAGCTGGTCGCGAAGATCGCGTCCGATCTGCGCAAGCCCGACGGGCTCGTCGTGGTGCCGCCCGGCGAGGAGGCGGCTTTCCTGGCGCCACTCCAGATCTCGCGGCTGTGGGGTGTCGGCGAGAAGAGCGCGGCGGCGCTCGCCGAGTATGGCGTGAGCACGATCGGCGATCTCGCGGCGCTCCCGCCGGACCTGCTCGTCCGCCGCTTCGGGAAGCACGGCGCCAGCCTCGCCCAGCGCGCTCGCGGCATCGACGCCGACCGCGTCGTCGGGCGGGAGCCGGCGAAGTCGATCGGGCACGAGCACACGTTCGACGTCGACACGTCCGACCGCGACGCCGTCGAACGCTCCCTCCTCGCGATGGCCGACGGAGTCGCGTCGCGCCTGCGGGCCGCGGGGCTGCGGGCGTCGACGATCACCGTGAAGATCCGCGACTCGACGTTCCACACGATCACGCGCCAGCGGACGCTGCCGGATCCCACGGACCTGACCGACCCGATCTGGCGGACGGCCGTCGAGCTCGCCAGGCCCGAGATCCGCGGCAAGCGGATCCGGCTCGTCGGCGTCACGGCGTCGGGGCTCGGGGAACGCGACCAGATGGCGCTGTTCTCGGACGAGGATCGGCGTCGCCGCCGCGCGACCGAGGCGGCGGACGCGATCCGCCGGCGGTTCGGCGACCGGGCGGTGACCCGTGCGCGCCTGCTCCGGGCGGCCCTCCCGCTGCCGTTCGAGCGCGATCCGATGACGGCGCCCGAACACCGGGCCGCACGCGGGAGGGCTGGAACGGAGGCGAAGGCGACCGCATCGGCGGCCCTCGACGACGAGGGCCTCGACGCCGGCGAGGCCTGGGACCCGGCGACCGATCCGCCCGCCCCCGACGACTGAGCGGGCTCGTCCGCCGGTGTGCGAGCGCGTGACAGCCGAGCTGTCACGCGGGGCGTCGAGACTTCGCACAGACCCCTTGACATCGAACATCCGTTCGACGATAGTGCCGGTCATAACCGAACAGACGTTCTGTCCGCCGAGTGCCCCGGCCGACGCGACGATGACGCCCCCCGGAAGGAGTCGATCGATGGCGATGGTGCGCGTGGACCCGGTGCGTGTCCGGGTCCGGACGGATTGGTTCGACGGCAGGCCGCGACAGATCGCGTGGGGGACGCGCGTGCTGCCGGTGACGAGGATCGTCGGGGTGCGCGAGGAGTCGGCCGCGTTCCCGGTCGTCTCGGGTCCGCGGACGGTGTTCGAGGTGGCGACCCCCGAGGCGCGCCTGACGCTCACCTACCGGCACCGCTCGCGGCGCTGGACGATCGACGGGCTCGAGGCGCTCGACAGAGCCGCCTGACCTGGGCCCCCGCCGGACGGAGTCCTCCGCCGTCCGGCGACGTCGGGGAAGACGGGGCGGGCGCGCCGGTACCGCGCCCGCCCCGTGCCGACGTCCGTCCGTCCGGCCGTGGGTCGCACCGACCGCCGGAGCGCGGCGACCGCCGGAGCGCACCGACCCCCCGACCCGCGGCCTACAATCGGGGTCGTGCACGACGCCCCGCCCGATCCGTCGTTCGGCGACCTCTCCCTCGGGTCCTTCGTCGACCGCCTCGCCTCGGCCGCGCCGGTGCCGGGCGGCGGAAGCGCCTCGGCCGTCGCCGCGAGCCTCGCCGCGGGCCTCGTCGCGATGGTCGCCCAGCTCTCGATGGACCGCCCGCGCTACGCGGAGCACGCTGCACTCCATGCACGGGCCGGCGACCGCGGTCGCGGGCTCGCCACGGTCCTCCTGGCGATCGCGGACGAGGACGCCGCGGCCTACGGCGCGTTCTCCGCGGCGGCGAAGCTCCCGCGCGCGACACCCGACGAACAGGAGGCACGTTCTCGGGCGGTCCGCGTCGCGGCGCGTGCCGCCGCCGAGGTCCCCCTTCGCTGCGTCGAAGCGTGCCGGGACATCGTCGCGGCCGCGGAGCAGCTCGCCGGCCGCAGCAACGTGAACGC
>JBFKVO010000246.1:0-2964 GCA_041639095.1 Candidatus Limnocylindrales bacterium
CAGCCGGCGCCGCGTAGAGGAGGCCGAGCGCGATCCAGCGTGGCACCGGCTCCGGCGATGACTGCC
Organism: Candidatus Limnocylindrales bacterium; assembly: GCA_041639095.1. GTDB lineage: Bacteria > Chloroflexota > Limnocylindria > Limnocylindrales > CSP1-4 > CAKKPP01. The sequence continues at coordinate 67 of JBFKVO010000246.1, forward strand.
CGTTGACGAGGACCAGCAAGGCGATCGCCGCCGCGAAGATGAGCTGTGCGAGGACGCCCACGGTCCCGGGGCTGACGCTGCCCGAGGGCGGTACTCCGGCATCACCCGTCACGGCCCAACCCCCTGCCGGCGACCTCGCCGCTCCCGCGCTTCACCGCGCGACCCCCACGGGTCCGCCGTTCCCGACCGCGACCCGCAGGACCACACGCACGAGGAGCTGCCAGGCGACCGCGGCCGTGGAGGTGACGATGAGCGCCACCGGGCCGACGATGACCAGGCCGTAGATGACCACGATCGGCACCGCGGCGAGCGTTTCGAGCTCGATCGGTCCCTCGGCCACGAACGCCGCGGTGACGAACAGGACATCGCCCACGACGACGGCCAGGATCGCCATCCCGATCGCGAGGCCGAACTGGAAGTCGTGCGGCCGCACGGACGGGCCGAACGCCGCGCCGAGGAGCGGACCGACGGCGAGGCCGATCGCCCAGAGCCCATCCATCCCGAACAGGGGACCGCCGAAGGGCGCCCCCACGTGCTCGAGCGCGACGGGAATGCCGCCGACGAGGAGGCCGATAGCAGCGCCCACGGCCCGGGCGAGCCGGCGGGACGAGTCCGTTCGTGCGTCCATCGGGCACCTCTCATGTGCTACCCTGACATAGCAAGTTATGAGCGATAAACCCGCTACTGTCAAGACGCACGTTTCCGATGCGACGTCGCCGTCCGCCGAGGCGATCCGGCTCCGGCTCGCGGAGGCGTGGGGCGAGATGGGCGCGGCGTGGGGCGTCGCCCCGGCGATCGCCCGCGTCCACGCCTACCTCATGGCCCGGCAGGAACCGCTCACCGAGCGCGAGGTGCGCGAGGCGCTCGGGCTGTCCCATCGCGCCGCGAGCCTCGCGCTCGCCGAGGCCGAGTCGTGGGGGATCGTCGAGCGGGTGCAGGAGCCGCGGCGCGTCGGTCGCCGGGGCCCGGCCGGGACGGCGTACCTCGCGGTCGGGGATCACTGGCGCTGGTTCGGTCGGGTCGTCGCGGAGCGAAAGGTCCGCGAGGGCGACCCGATCATCGACGTCATCGAGCGGACGGCGATGGAGGCGGCCGTGGCCGCCGCCAAGGCGCCGGAGGACGCGGAACTCGCCCGCCTCAGCGAGTGGCTCGCTGCCTTCCTCGTCTTCGTGAGGCTCTTCGACCGTGCCGTCGGTCTCCTCCCCCAGGTCGAGCCGCGTCAGCTCGAACGGAGCCTCGGTCTTCTCGGACGCGTCCCGGACGAGACGATCCTGCGCCTGTTCGACCTCCTCGCGGGGCTCCCCGACGAGGACGTGCTGGAGCTCATCGAAGCCGTCAGCCGCCTGTCGCCGTCGGCCGCGCGACGCGCCACGAAGCTGATGTCCGGGGTCGTGCGGACGGTCACCAGGTAGCCGACGGCCCGGTCGCGGGGCGACCGGGCCGTGGATCGATGCTCGCCGGCCGCGGCGCGGCCCGTCGAGGTCAGCGGCTGTTGACGTGCTCGCGCCAGGACACCGTCCCGACACCCGCCTCGCCGTCGAAGCTCTCGGCGCCGATCGTCGCCGTGCCGGTGCCGAGCCGGTACGTCTGCTTGAACGAGCCGTGGGCGTTGTACAGCGACGGGATGTGGAACTTGCCGTGCCCCGACTCGCGGATGAGCGGGGTCGTCCCGACGACGTCGAGCCGGACCGGGACGTCCTCGATGACCTCGGTCACGAGCTCGTCGAGGCAGGCGTCGTAGCGATCGACCGTGATCGTCAGCTTCGCCGTCGCCACCGCACTGGTGTAGCGGCTGCTGATGGTGAGGACCTCGGCGGGGCCGAAGCCGTATTCGTAGCGGAGGCGCCAGTCCCAGCGGTCGTCCGAGGGGTCGGGGGTGTCCGCGCCCTCGCACTGGACGAGCTGCTCGACGACGAGGAAGTACTCGACGACCGTGCCGCCCTTCTGGTCGCGGACGGCCACGAGATAGCCGCCGGTGAACGTGTCGGGATCGAACCGGGCCCATTCGACCTGGCCGAGCGATACGGTGCCGCCGCTGTTCGACACGTTCGCGGCGGCGACGGGGGCCGCGACGGCGAGCGAGAGCAGGCCGGCGGCGAGGATCGGGGCAAACCTGAACAAGGGACGCTCCTTCAGAGGGATCAGGGCCCGCGGTGTTCTCACGCGACGACGCACCGGGGGGCCGCCCACGATGACGCCGCGCGACGCCGGCCGGTTCCACGCGGTCGCGATGGCGACGACCCGACGTGCGGCTCATCCGGGGTCCGTGCACGGCCGTGCGATAATCCGGACCGCGCGAGGCGGGCCGGTCGACCCGAACGGGCGACGACCCCGCGGCTGGCGGCCGGCGGACCGCGCGCGATCGACCGAGGGACCACAGCACAGATGACCGTCGAGACGTCAACCTGGGCGACCAAGAAGGGTCTGGCCCAGATGCTCAAGGGCGGCGTCATCATGGACGTCGTCACACCCGACCACGCGAAGATCGCCGAGGATGCCGGCGCCGTCGCCGTGATGGCGCTCGAACGCGTGCCGGCCGACATCCGTGCCGCCGGCGGTGTCGCGCGCATGTCCGACCCGGCGATGATCGAGGGGATCATGGACGCCGTGACGATCCCCGTCATGGCGAAGGCGCGGATCGGCCACTTCGTCGAGGCGCAGGTCCTCGAGGCGCTCGGCGTCGACTACATCGACGAATCCGAGGTCCTCACGCCCGCCGACGAGACGAACCACCTCGACAAGCACGCCTTCAAGGTGCCGTTCGTATGCGGCTGCCGGAACCTCGGGGAGGCGCTCCGGCGGATCAACGAGGGCGCCGCGATGATCCGGACGAAGGGCGAGGCCGGCACCGGCAACATCGTCGAAGCGGTCCGCCAGCTGCGCGACGTCCTCGCCGAG
>JBFKVO010000247.1:0-2962 GCA_041639095.1 Candidatus Limnocylindrales bacterium
GACGCCGACGAGCGGCTTGGCGAGGTCGTCGTCGGTGAACCCGATCGCCTTGAGCATCGCCCGCGCCGCTGCGCGGTCGGGCCCGTCGGTGAGCGCGGCGGAGTGGCGCTTCGCGGGGTCGGTCGGCCTGTCGTACGGGTGCGAGCGGTCGGGCATCGAGTCGGGGTCCTCGCGCGCGTGGACGTCTGTGGGACAGTCTAGGGCGACCGGCGCCCCCGGTCGCGTGCCGGTCGCGCAGCGCGCGCACGCCGGGTCAGGCTCGTCGTTCGCTGATCCCGGTGCCTGACGGGAGAGTCAGGCGTCAGGCGTCGGCGGCGGCGGTCTCGGCGATCCAGCGCTCGACGATCCGCTCGAGCGGGTCGAGACCGATCGCACCCTCGGCAAGGACCGCGTCGTGGAACGCCCGGATGTCGAACCGGTCCCCGAGGCGCTCGGCGGCGAGCGTACGGAGCCGCAGGATCTCGAGCTGTCCGATCTTGTAGCCGAGCGCCTGGCCGGGCCAGACGATGTAGCGGTCGACTTCGTTGACGATGTTGTTCCGGGCGAGCGCCGTATGCGCCGTCATGAACGCGACTGCCTCGTCGCGGGTCCAGTCGAGGGCGTGGATGCCGGTGTCCACGACGAGGCGGCACGCCCGCCAGGCGTCGTACGAGAGGATCCCGAATCGGTCGACGTCGCCCGAGTACAGGCCCATCTCGTCGGCCAGCCGCTCGGCATAGAGCCCCCATCCCTCGGCGAACGCCGTGCTGCCGAGGTGGCGCCGGAACGCGGGCAGATCCGCCCGCTCCTGGGCGAGGGCGATCTGGAGGTGGTGGCCGGGGATCGACTCGTGGAAGGCGAGCGCCTCCGCCTCGTAGCGCGGCCGGGTCCCGGGCTCGAGCGTGTTGACGTAGAAGCGACCCGGTCGGGATGAATCCGCGGCGGGCCACAGGTAGTAGGCGATGGTCGAGTGTGGCGCCTCGTGGTCCGGGATCGCTGCGACCTCGCACGCCGCGAGCGGGAGCCGCCCGAACCAGCCGGGGAGTGCGTCCCGGGCACGACCGAGCGACGCCTCGGCGACGGCGAGGATGTCGGTCGCGGACGCGAAGTGGAGCGCCGGGTCGGTGCGCAGCGCGTGCAGGGTCGCGGGGAGGTCGGCGGTCCCGAGGACCCGTCGTCCGAGCCCCGCGAGCGCGCTGTCGATCCGTTTCACCTCCTCGAGCCCGATCCGGTGGATCTCCTCGGGATCCATCTCGCGGGTCACGTGGACGCGGATCGCCCGCCGGTACATCTCCGCGCCGCCGGGGAGGTGGCCGATCCCCGGCCGGTCCGAGGGCCGGGCAGCGGGCATGATCGCCGTCTCGAGGAGCTCCCGGTACCGGCCGATCGCGGGCCGGACCACGTCGCGGACCGCCTCGGTGAGCTCGTCCGCGAACCGCTCCGCGTCGCTCGCCGACCAGTCCGGTCGCGGGTCGCGCAGCGGCCCGAGGAGCGGATCCTGCTCGAGTGGCAGCGCCTCGTGCGCCCGCGCCTGGTCGAGGACCTTGCGGACCGGCTCGATCGTCGCCGTGCGCCCGTCGGCCAGTCCATGACGCAGGTTGGCGATCTCGTCGTCGAGATATGCGCCCATCATCCGCCAGCGCGCGACCATCGCCGCGGCCGCCGGCGGCGTCTCGGCGGCCTGGACCTGGAGGAGGTTCGGGAGGGCGACCAGCGGTCCGTTCAGCGGATCGACCGTCCAGGTCTCGAGGCCGGACTCGAGGTAGGCGAGCTGGCCCGAGATCTCGTCGGCGAGGGCGACGCGGGTGACCCAGTCGTCGTCTGCGGGTGTGGCATCGCCCGACGCCTCCGCGTCGCCGGGGAGGTCGAGCGCCTCGAGGTCGGCGAGGATGGCGCGGAGGTCGCGTGCCTGCGCGGCCAGGCCCGCCGCGGAGTGATCCTCGAGGCGGTCGTCGTAGCGGTGGTCGCCGAAGGTCGTCGCTGCGGTCGGGTTCGCGGCGAGGTACGTCTCCCAGAAACGATCCGCCAGGAGGGCGAGGGCGTCGGCCGGGGTGCTGGAGCGGGCAGGCACGGCGCCCATCCTAGCGGCGACCGGGGCCGGCGATGCGGTCCGCGCGCCTCAGCGCAGGCAGGCACCGGTCGCGACGGCCCCGGCCCGACCCACGGCCGGGGCGATCCGCGTCGCGACGGGGCCGGGCGCGAGGGCGTAGCCGACCATCTCGTCGACCCGCGATTCGGCGAAGATCACGCCGCCCACCGTCCCGTCGGTGAGGATGAGCGGGCCGCCCGAGTCGCCGCGCTCGATCTCCGCGCGAAGCTCGAGGACGCGGCGGACGACGCGCTCCGTGCCCGTGAGGTCGAGGCCCTGAGCGTCGTAGCGGCCGGCCACCGCGGCCGGCACGACCGTGAGGTCGCCGCCGCCCGGATACCCGATCGCGGCGCCGAGCGCGCCCCGGGCGGGCTCGGTCGTCGTGAACCGGAGGGGCGTGGCTCCGAGGCGGGGGACGTGGAGCACCGCGATGTCGAGGTCGTCGTCGAAGAGGACCGGCGTCGCGTCGAGGACCCGGCCTCCGACACCGACCCGGATCGTCCGCGCGCCGGCGATCACGTGGGCGTTCGTCACGACGTACTCGGCAGCGACGGCGAAGCCGCTCCCCGTCGACTGCGTGCCGCACGTGGCCGCGGAGACCTTGACCGTGCTCTGCACCGCGGATCCGGCGATCGCCCGGGCCGCCGGGTCGTCCGGGACGTCGACCGGCGGCGCCGGCAGCGGCTCGAGGCCGATGAAGACGTCGGGCAGGCCCGACGCGTCGAGCAGGTGGCCGAGCTCGACCGCGAGCGCCGTCGGCGGCGGCAGGACGCGCGCGATCGTCCGGACGGACGTGGACGTCTGGGCCATCCCGGCGAGGGCCGGCAGGGCGCCGGCCGCGAGGATGCCGCCCGTCAGCCAGATGATGAGCACGCCCTGGGCGAACCCGACGAA
>JBFKVO010000248.1:0-2948 GCA_041639095.1 Candidatus Limnocylindrales bacterium
CAAGGGCGGCGCCGCCGGCGGCGGCTACTCCCAGGTCAACCCGATGGAGGACTTCAACCTCCACCTCACCGGCGACGTCCACGCGATCGGGGCGGCCCACAACCTCGCCGCCGCGTTCGTCGACAACCACCTTCACCACAAGAACCGCCTCGGGATCGATCCCCAGGCGATCCTCTGGCCGCGCGTCGTCGACATCAGCGACCGGGCGATCCGCCGCGTCGTCATCGGGCTCGGCGGGCGCGAGAACGGCGTGCCCCGCGAGACCGAGTTCGTGATCACCGTCGCGTCCGAGGTCATGGCCGTCCTCGCGCTCGCGTCCGATCTCGCCGACCTGCGTGCGCGGCTCGGGCGGATCGTCCTCGCGATGACCGTCGACGGCCGGCCGGTCACCGCCGACGACCTGCGTGTGGGTGGCGCGATGACCGCGCTCCTCACCGACGCGATCAAGCCGAACCTCCTGCAGACGCTCGAGGGAGGTCCCGCCTTCGTGCACTGCGGGCCGTTCGCGAACATCGCCCACGGTAACAACTCCGTCCTGGCCGACCGTCTCGCGCTGGCGACGAACGACATCGTCTGCACCGAGGCCGGCTTCGGGGCCGACATGGGCGCCGAGAAGTTCTTCGACATCAAGTGCCGGGCGTCGGGGCTCGTGCCGGACGCGGCCGTTGTCGTGGCCACGATCCGCGCACTGAAGATGCACGGCGGGGTCGGCAAGATCGTCGCCGGCAAGCCCCTGGATCCGGCGCTCCTCGAGGAGAACGTGGCCGCCGTTCGGGCCGGTGCCGCGAACCTCGCGAAGCAGATCGAGAACGTGACCGTGTTCGGGGTCCCGGCGGTCGTCGCGATCAATTCCTTCCCCACCGACACGCCGGCCGAGGTCGAGGCGGTCCGCGAGGTGGCGCTTGCCGCGGGTGCCCGCGACGCCGTCCTGGCCCGTCACTTCACCGACGGCGGCGCCGGCGCCGAGGACCTCGCGCGGGCCGTCTGGGCGGCCGCCGAGGAAGGCGCGCCGGACTTCCAGCTGCTCTACCCGGACGACGCGCCGCTGGTCGACAAGATCGAGGCCGTCGCGACGAAGATCTACGGCGCCGAGGGCGTGGACCTCTCGCCCGCGGCCGCCAAGGCGCTCGCCCAGTACGAGTCGATGGGCTTCGGGCGGCTGCCGGTGTGCATGGCGAAGACGCAGTACTCGCTCAGCCACGACGCGGCGCTGAAGGGTCGCCCGACCGGCTTCCGCCTGCCGATCCGCGAGGTGCGCCTGTCCGCGGGCGCGGGCTTCGTCACTCCGCTCGTCGGCGAGATGCGGACGATGCCGGGCCTCCCGTCGATCCCTGGCGGGGAGAACATCGACGTCGACGCGGAGGGCAACATCGTCGGGCTGTTCTAGTCGTGCGTCGCGTCCCGGCCCTCACCGCACTCGTGACGTTCCTCGTGCTTGGCTGCAGCGGGTTTCCAGTCGGCTTCGTGGCTGACCCCCCGGCATCCGTGGAGGTCGATGGTCGGACGTACGTCGCGTCCGTCGCGCGTGAGTACGCGATCGCTCCGGCCGTCCTGGTCCCGCACGCCCGCGCGAGCGTGGTGAACGTCGGCTACGCCGACGGGGATGTCGTCTACCGTCTCGCCGGGGTGGACCCACGTGAGCTTCTCGTGCTCCCTGCGATCCCTGGCGCCGAGTCGGCCTACTTCCTGCTCATCCGCGACGACATCGTCCGGTCACCCCGGGCGCGGGTCGACGACCTCGGGATCAGTGGCCTTTGTCGGTACCGCGCGGAGCCCGCCGGCGCCTGTCCCTGACGCCCGAGACCGTGGCCGCTACGGGCCGGTCGCGATGGCCAGGCAGAACGCGACGACGAGGCCGAGGGCGATCCCGAGCGCGCCGGCGCCCCATGCCGTCGGGTCGAGCGGACCGAGCGGCTCCGAGCCGTGGGCGTGGTCGTCGTGACCGTGGTCGCCGCCGTGGTCGTCGGCGGCGCCGTGCGGGCCGGCGGCGTGGTCGTCGTGGCCGGCGGGATGTGCCTGGGCGTCGGTCATGCGGGTCGGGATACCTCCGGCCGCATCCTACACTGCGCGCGTGCCGCCCAGCCTGACCCGCGACGCCCGTCTCCTGTTCGCCGCCCGGAGCGTCCGGATGGCGGGGTACGGCGCCCTGTCGGTCGTCCTCGTGCTGTACCTCGCCGCGCTCGGCTTCGACGGCGCGACGATCGGGATCCTGCTCACTCTCACCCTCGTCGGCGACACCGCGATCAGCCTGTGGCTGACGACCCATGCCGACCGGCTCGGGCGGCGGCGTGTCCTGCTCGTCGGGGCGCTGCTGATGGCCGCGGCGGGGCTCGTGTTCGCGGGCACGGACGTCCTCGCGCTGCTCCTCGTGGCCGCGACGATCGGGGTCATCAGCCCGTCGGGCAACGAGGTCGGCCCGTTCCTCGCGGTCGAGCAGGCGGCGCTCAGCCAGGCGGTCCCCGACGAGCGGCGGACGACCGTGTTCGCCTGGTACAACCTCGCGGGCTCGGTGGCGACCGCGTTCGGGGCGCTCGGGGCGGGGCTGGCGGTCGGTGCGCTCCAGGCCGGCGGCGTGGGCGACATCGATGCCTACCGGGTCGTCCTCGTCGGGTACGCGGCGGTCGGGCTGGCGATCGTGGGCATCGTCCGCTTCGTCGGGGCGGGGGTCGAGGCGCCGCGTCCCGGCGAGGCGTCGATCGCCGGGCGGCTCGGGCTCCATCGATCGCGCGGCACAGTCTTCCGACTGTCGGCGCTGTTCTCGCTCGACGCGTTCGCCGGCGGGATGGTCATGCAGAGCCTTCTTGCCTTCTGGTTCCACGAGACGTTCGGCGTGCCGGAGGCGGCGCTCGGAGCGATCTTCTTCGCCGCGAACCTGCTCGCCGCCGGTTCCGCACTGGCGGCCGGCTGGATCGCCGCCCGGATCGGGCTCGTCAACACGATGGTGTTCA
>JBFKVO010000249.1:0-2939 GCA_041639095.1 Candidatus Limnocylindrales bacterium
CGCGGATGCGGTTCGCGAGGCCCTCGCCGCGGGCACCGTCACGGAGGAGGCGATCGACCGCAAGGTGGGCCGCCTCCTGGCCCTCGTCGAGCGCACGCGGGCACGTGAGCGCGGGGACGTGCCGGAGCGCGCCGAGGAGCGCCCGGAGGACCGCGCCCTCGCGCGGCGCGTCGCCACGGAGTCGATCGTCCTCCTCGCCAACGACGGCATCCTGCCGCTCGCCCGTCCCGCGCGGATCGCCGTGATCGGCGAGCTCGCCGCCGAGACGCCGCACCAGGGGGGCGGGAGCTCGACCGTGAACGCGCACTGCGTCGTGTCGGTCCTCGACGGCCTGCGGGAGGCCGTCGGCGAGGACGTCGAGTTCAGCTGGACTCCGGGCTGCCCGGTCCGGCGGACCGCGCCCCTGCTCGAGTCCGAGGCGCTCCCCGACGGCCTCCGGGTCGAGTACTTCGCCACCGACGACCTCTCGGGCACGCCGGTGCGCGACGCACGTGCCCTTCGGTCGTTCCTGGCGTTCTTCGGCGACGGGGACGCCTGGGTGCGACACGCGTCGTTCTCGCTGCGCATGTCGGGGCGCTACGTCGCACGTCGCAGCGGCGTCCACGCGTTCACGTTCGGGGCCGCGGGGCGGCTGCGCGCGTGGGCGGACGGGGAGCTCGTCGTGGACGCCTGGGCCGGCGCCTCCGAGCACACCTGGTCGGTCGACCTCGACGAGGGCGGTTCGATCGAGCTCGTCGTCGAGTTCGCCGGCATGCCGGGGCCGCGCTGGCGCTTCGTCGGCGTCGGCTGCACCGTCCCGGGCACCGAGCCCTCGATCGAGTCCGCTGCCACTGCTGCGGCGGCGGCCGACGTCGCGGTCGTCGTCGCGGGCCTGACCGAGGAGTGGGAGAGCGAGGGCTTCGACCGGCCCGACCTGCGGCTGCCCGGTCGCCAGGACGAGCTCATCGCGGCGGTCGCGGCCGCCCAGCCGAGGACCGTCGTCGTGCTCACGGCGGGCTCGTCGGTGGAGATGCCCTGGGCCGACCAGGTCGCCGCGGTCGTCCTTGCCTGGTACGGCGGGCAGGAGGTGGGCCACGCGATCGCGGACGTGCTGCTCGGTGCGGCCGAGCCCGGCGGCCGGCTGCCGGTCACCTTCCCGGTCGATTCGCGCCAGCACCCGGGGCTTCTCAACTTCCCGGGCGAGGCCGGGGCGGTCCGCTACGGCGAGGGCGTCTACGTGGGCTACCGCGGCTTCGACCGCCTCGGGCTCGAGCCCCGCTACGCGTTCGGGCACGGCCTCTCGTACACGACGTTCGAGGCAGGCGAGGCGAGCGTGACACGGGCGGACGATGCGATCACGGTCGAGGTGACCGTGGCCAATCGCGGCGACCGTCCCGGTAGCGAGATCGTGCAGGTCTACGCCCACGACATCGCGGGCGTCGATCGCCGGCTCGCGGGCTTCGCGAAGGTTCGGCTCGGTCCCGGAGAGGAGCGCTCGGTCGCGGTGACGATCCCGATCGCGCGCTTCCGCTGGTGGGATCCGGGAACAGACGCCTGGATGCTGCCGCAGGCGGCGGTCGCGCTGTCCATCCGTGGGACGTTCGGCACCCGGAGGTGCTCGCTGGCGCTCGGCTGAGAGGGCGCCCCAGGGCACGGCGTCCTCCGTCTGCCGCCCGCCTTCGCCATCGCATACGCGAACTCGTATTGACAGACGGAACTTCGGCCAGTTAGGGTATCTCCATGGACAGCACCGCGACGACCAGGCATCCCAGCGAAGCAGCGACCGACGACGTCGTCGTCGATCTCGACCTCACGTATTCGAGCAAGGCGGACCGCGTGGTCCCCGACAGCGGACGGCCGGGCGAGTACCTCGGCAGCGGCGAAGGCACCGTGCACGGGCGTGGCATCGCCGGCACGGTCCGCTGGGACCTCAGCGAGCACACCGGCACGACCGCCTGCGAGATGTTCTTCTCGGGCGTCATCGACACCGACGACGGCGCGACGATCCGCTTCGACACCTCGGGCTACGGCATGGTCCCCGACCCGGACGGCGCGCCGGGCCTCTGGGACGTCACCGCCTCGGTCCGGTTCCGGACGGACGACCCGCGCTACGGCTGGCTCGCGGCGCGGCCCGCGACCTGGCAGGGCACGTTCGACATGGACACCTACCGCCACCGCTACCGGATCACCCGCGGGTCGGGCGCGACGGCCCAGGCCTGAGGCGACGCGCCATGGCTGAGTCCACACCGCTGCCGGTCTTCCTCGCCGGCGACGACGACGTGTCGATGCGCCTCCGCGAGGTCGCGTTCGGGGCGCTCGTGGCCGACCCGGCGCCGGTAGAGGCAGCACGGCTCGCGGACGCGAGCGGGTTCGACCGGGCGACCGTGGATGCGACACTCGGCCGCCTTGCGGACGCGGGCCGGATCGATCGCGATGCGTCGGGCCGGGTCCTGGGCGCGGCGGGACTCACGATCGCCGACGGCCCGCACGGGCTGACGCTCGGCGGTCATGCGTATCGGACGTGGTGCGCCCTCGACGCGATCGGGATCCCGGCGGCGCTCGGCGCCGACGCCCGTGTCGAGACGGCCTGCGCGGTCTGCGGACGCGCGCTCTCGGTCGAGATCTCGGGCGGTCGGCCGCAGGCCGGCGACGCCGCGCGCCTGTGGCTGTCGGCCGGCGGGGCGAACATGCGCCTCGACTTCTGCACCCCGACCGTCCTGCTCTGCTCGGACGCCCACGCCCGGGAGTGGGGCAAGCGCCATGGCGGCCATGGCGAGGTGATCGACCTCGACGCTACGGCCAGGCACGGCGAGGGCCTGTGGCGCTCGGCCGCCGACACGGCGCTCGCGATGGGCGCGGCCACGCACCTCGGGACGGCGCGATGACGAGCAACCTGCCGGTCGCGGCACAGCGGGCCGACCCGCTCGGGCGGAGCGAGGTGCTCGCGTCGTTCTTCCACG
>JBFKVO010000250.1:0-2928 GCA_041639095.1 Candidatus Limnocylindrales bacterium
CGGCGTCCACGGCTCCGGGACGTAGCCTCCCAGACCGGATCCGCGGCCCGTCCGAAGGCCGGTCACGAGGTTCGCGAGGCCCTGCCGATCGCGGTTCGCATCGATCCAGGCGTTGACGCCGGCCGCGTAGGCATCCAGCGCGACTCGTGCCTCCTCCGAGAGCGCGTCGAGATCGCGCTGCGCTGCGGTCCGCCAGCCGAGCACGCGGATGTAGCGGTCGCGGTCGAGCGTGCTCTCGCCGAACAGCTCGGACAGGCGGCCGGCACCGATGTGCCGCCAGACCTCCATCTGCCAGAAGCGATCCTGGGCGTGCACGTAGCCCTGCGCCAGGAACAGGTCGTGCGGCGAGTCCGCGACGATCTGCGCGATCCCGGCGGCGTCGCGATGGACGGAGACGGGGGCCTCGAGCCCAGGTACCCGAAGCGTGCCGGTCGTCTGGGGCAGGGCCCGCCCCGTGATCGCGGCGAAGAGGCCGACGACGCCGACGAGCGCGACGACGACGACCGCGACGACGAGGAGGAGCAGTCCCCGGATGAGGCGTCGGAGGGTGCGCACGGGACGGCGATCTCCTGCGGGCTCGTCCGGGCGGACGCTAGCGCGGGAGGTCCATGCCGAGGCTGCGCTCCGCGGCGTTGCGCACGATCGCGTCCGCGAACACCACGTCGGCGAGGCCGACGCCGAGGTGGGTGACGACCACGCGCCCGGCCGGGCGCGGGGTCCCGGCGAGGATCGCCTCGCCGAGCATCGCCGCCGGGTCGGGATAGCCGTCGAACTGGCCCAGGTCGCGGTTGTACAGGTACTGGTCGCGGTGGTCGACGAGGAAGAGCGAGGCCTCGCGTGCGACCTCCGCCGCGCAGTACGTCGCGTAGTCGACGGGGACGACGAGGACCTCGGGGGCGAGCCAGGCGTTCGTCATCACCTGCCGGCGCTCGGGGCTCACGAACGATGCCGCCGTCACGACGACATCCGCACCGTCCACGGCCGCGCGTGCCGCGCCGACGACGTCCGCATCCGCGACGGCGATCGCCTCGGCAGCCCCGATCCCGGCCGTCTCTCCCGCGCGCTCGGCGAGGGCCGCGGCCCGGCCCGGGTCCGGGTCGACGATACGCAGGCGAACGCCGGGCAGGACGTGCCCGATCACCGGCACGTGGCTGTGGCCCTGGGCACCGGCGCCGATGAGCGCGACGACGGGCGGACCCTCGGTCGCCGGCGCGAAGCGGCGGATCGCGACGCCGGAGACGGCCGCCGTCCGCTCGGCGGTGATCGGGCCGCCGTCGAGGATCGCCGTGGGGACGCCCGTCACGGGATCGTTCACGACGACCACGGCGTGGATGGCCGGGATCCCGATCGCGTTGTTCGTCGCGTAGCCGGCGACCCACTTCATCCCCACCAGGTCCGTGGCGCCGGTCGCGGCCGGGTCCGTGTCGCGCAGGTGCGCCGGCATCGCGTGGACGAACGCGCTCTCCGGGCGCGGGTGGATGGCGATCTTCGGCGGCAGCTCCGCGCCGCCCTCGGTCGCGAGCGCGACCATCGTCCGTTCCGCGAGCGCAAGCCGCTCCTCGATCCCGGGCATCGCCGCGCGGACGTCGTCGGCTCCGAGGTAGCGCAGCGGGGGGAGGTCGGCGGTCATGGGCGCACCGGGGCGGACATCGGGTGGAGTGTAGGGCGAACGGCGGGCGTCGTCCCGCCTCCACGCGCGTCCCGGCGGGTGGCGTCGCCAGGGGACGCCGAGGGGCGCTCCGGTACGATGCGGTCGATGACTGCGACCAAGCGCGGCGGACGGACACCACTCGTCGACCCGGCGACGAGCCTCCGCAACCTCAAGCTCGAACGTGACGCCATCCACCTGTACGACGCCCTTGCCGACCTCGAGCCTGATGAGCGCCGCGCGGCGGCGTTCCGCCAGATCGCCTCGAACGAGCGGCGTCACGCCGAGATCTGGGCGCAGAAGCTCCGCGAGCGGGGCATCGCCGTCCCGCGGTCGGGCGGGCCGGGCCTGCGCGTCCGGTTCATCATCCTCGTCGCGCGTCTCTTCGGGACCCACTCGGTCACCGAGATGGTCCAGGCGCTCGAGGGCGACGAGGAGGCGGTCTACGAGAGCCAGGCGGCCCCCGAGGTCGCGGCGATCGCCGCCGACGAGCGCGAGCACGCCGAGATCTGGCGGCGGCTGACGCTCGAGCGCGAGCGGACGAGCGTGATCCGCGAGCAGGAGCTCCGTGATCGCGGCCGCGACGGGGTCGCGGATGCGCGTCGCGCCCGGGAGCCGTCCGAGATCGGCGACCGCGAGGGCTGGCACCGCTCGAGCCGGTCCGGGACGCTGCGCGCGATGATCTTCGGGGTCTCCGACGGGCTGGTCTCGAACCTCGCGCTCGTCATGGGCGTCGCCGGTGCGACGAGCGATGCGCCGCGCTTCATCCTCCTCGCAGGCATCGCCGGGCTCCTCGCCGGCGCGTTCAGCATGGCCGCCGGCGAGTACATCTCGATGCAATCGCAGCGCGAGCTGTTCGAGCGCCAGATCGAGCTCGAGCGGGCCGAGATGGACGCGATGCCCGAGGAGGAGCAGGCCGAGCTCGCCGCGATCTACCGCTCGAAGGGCTTCTCCCACGAGGAGGCCGACGCGATCGCCGCGCGCCTCTTCCAGGACCCCGAGAAGGCCCTCGACACGCTCGTCCGCGAGGAGCTCGGGCTCGACCCGACCGAGCTCGGGTCGCCCTGGGGTGCCGCGGCCGGTTCGTTCGCGGCGTTCGCGATCGGCGCTGCCGTCCCCGTCCTCCCGTACCTGACCGGCCAGGCGACCGCGCTCGTGTTCGTTGCGTCGCTCGGGCTCAGCCTCGCGGCCCTCTTCGCGGTCGGAGCCGGCGTGAGCCTCCTGACCGGGCGCTCGACCGTCTTCGCCGGGTTGCGCCAGGTCGGCATCGGACTCGGGGC
>JBFKVO010000251.1:0-2925 GCA_041639095.1 Candidatus Limnocylindrales bacterium
GGCGGCGGCCGTGCGCGCCCACCTCGCGACGTGCCGGGAGGCACACGCCGAGCTCGCCGAGCTCGGCGGGGTGGCCGGATACCTTGCGGAGGCCGTCGAACAGGTCGAGCCGCCCGAGAGCCTGAAGGCCCGGATCCTCGCCGCGGCTGCGGCGGAGCCGCGCGGGGCTGTCGCGGGCGAGCCCGACGTTACCGCCGAGCCCGAGTCCGTCGTGGCGCCGGAGCCCGTGCCGGCCCCGGCCCCGGTGCCCGCGCCCGAACCGCTGCGGCCACCCGCGCCCGCGCCGCAGCGTCGTCCCTTCGCGTTCGGAACGTTCGGGACGTGGGCGCTGCGCGCCGCGGCCGTCCTCGCGATCGTCGTCCTCGGTGGGGCGACGCTCACCCTCCAGGCCCGCCTCGACGCCGCCGAGCGCTACGCGGAGGGCGTCGCCGCGGTCCTCGATGTCGCGGCGAGCCCGGGGGCCCAGACTGCGATCCTGTCGGGCGGCGACGGCGGACCGACCGGGATCGCCGCGGTCGCCGCGGACGGCTCGGTCGTCATCGCGATGCGCGACCTCGCGCCGACGAGCGGCAGCGAGGTCTACGAGGCGTGGGTGATCGTCGGCGATGCCGGGCCGGTGCCGATCGGCGGCTTCACCGTCGGGATCGACGGGACGGGCACGCTCAGGGCGACCGGCACGGCCGCCGTCGCGGGCGCGACCCTCGCGCTCACCCGGGAGCCTGCGCCGGGCGCGACGAGCCCGACGCTGCCGATCGTGTCGGCCGGGGTCGCGGTGGCGCCACCCGGCTGAGCGGGGCGCCGCCGGGGCGGCCGGGAGTACCCAGCCGCGATCAGCTCGCGGGCTGCGAGGATGCCTCCGCGATCGACGACTGGCCGCCGGCCTTCGCGTCGCCGAGGGCCCGCTCGGCCGCGCCGAGGAGCTCCTCGGTCGTCGACCCGTCGCCCGGGAAGCGGGCGATCCCGGCCGACACGCTGATCGTCCGGTCCGCCACGGCCGGGAGTGCCGCCACGGCATCGAGGATTCGCTGCGCGACCGCGGACCCGCCCGAGCCCGGCGCGACGATGATGAACTCGTCGCCGCCGTAGCGGGCGACCGTGTCCACGAGCCGCACGGACTCGGCGATCGCGGCCGCGACCGTCCGCAGCACGTCGTCGCCCGCGGCGTGGCCGCCGGCATCGTTGACCGCCCGGAAGTCGTCCACGTCGAAGATCGCGACCGCGACCTCGCTGCCCTGCCGGCCCGCGCGGACGAGCTCCAGCTCGAGGACGCGCGCGAAGGTCCGGCTGTTCGTGAGCCCGGTGAGGGGGTCGAGGTGGGCCATCCGCTCGAACCACTCGGAGCGCTCGCTCGCCATCGAGCCGAGCCGCGCCCGGTCGATCGCGACCGCGAGCAGGTCGCCGAACGCGCCCGTGGCGGCCCGGGCGTCCGCGTCCGGCGCCGTGCCGGCCGGCCACGCGATGCCGACCGCGCCGAGGACCGCGTCCGTGCCGTCGACGGTGACCGTGAGCGGGACCGCGGATTCGGTACCCCAGGTCGCCGTCCCCGTGCGCGCGGCGACCGCGAGCGGATGGGCGTCGTCCGCCACCGCGGCGGCCACGGCCGCGGCACCGGCCGCGTCGAGCCCGCTCGTCGCCGCGACGTCGAGATCGCTCCGGTCGGGATCCGCGATGACGACGGCCGCGGACTCCGCACCGACGGCGCCGACGAGCGACGCCGCGATCCCGCCGAGCGCCTCCTCGAGCGTGATCCCGTGGGCGAGGGCCGCGATGGCGGCGGACAGC
This sequence comes from Candidatus Limnocylindrales bacterium, assembly GCA_041639095.1. Taxonomy (GTDB): domain Bacteria; phylum Chloroflexota; class Limnocylindria; order Limnocylindrales; family CSP1-4; genus CAKKPP01. The sequence goes on from JBFKVO010000251.1 coordinate 1,783, forward strand.
GTGTCGCCGAGCGGGTCGGTGCTGGTGCGGTCGGGCACGGGGACCTCCTTGGCGCGGCGCCGGGTCGCAGCGTCGGGTCGCGGGCGCGGGATGGTGGGCCGTCGGGCCCGCATCGTACACCGCCGGCATCGCGCGATCCGGATTGACCGTGCTCGATCGGCGCCGCGATACTCCGCGGCATGAAGCTCGTGACCGCGATCGTGCACCACGAGGACGCCGGCGCCCTCGTCGACGCGCTCCTCGAGAAGGAGCACCGCGCGACGCGCTTCCCGTCGTCGGGCGGGTTCCTCAAGCAGTCGAACGCGACGATCCTCGTCGGCGTCGAGGACGACAAGGTCGACGAGGTGATCGAGGTCATCCGCGCGACCTGCACGTCCCGGACCGAGGTGGTCAACCCGATGCCGCCGATCATGGAGCCGGGCGAGTTCTTCATGCCCTATCCGCTCGAGGTGGAGGTGGGCGGCGCGACAGTCTTCGTGACGGCCGTCGAGCGGTTCGAGCGCATCTAGCGGATGGGGCGTCCCGCCGGCTGGACGCCGCCCGCGGTCGGCGCACGGGCAACGCTCGAGCGGACGTTCACGGCCGACGACGTCGAGGCGTTCGCCGCCCTCACCGGGGATCGCAACCCGCTCCACTTCGACCCTGCCTTCGCGGCATCGACGCGGGTCGGCCGGCTCGTCGTCCAGGGCGGGCTGACGACCGGACTGTTCAACACGATCGTCGCGATGGAGCTGCCGGGCCCGGGGTCGGTGTTCCTCCACCAGGAGTGGGACTACCCCGCGCCGGTCTACGTCGGCGACACGGTGACGGCCGAGGTGGAGGTCACCGCGGCGCGCGAGGACAAGCCGATCACGACGCTGCGCTGCGTGGCCCGGCGCACGGACGGCACCGAGGTCCTGCGCGGAACCTGCGTCACGTGGACGATGCTGCCGGAGTGACGACGGGCGCGGTGGCGGCGGGGGCCGGGACGTCGGCAGGGGCCGGGGTGGCGACGGAACGCGAGCCACCGGAGCGCTGGGCCCAGCTGGCGATCCTCGGGACCGGGATGCTCCTCGCGTTCGCCCCGTGGTTCAGCGCGGCGGCCGTCGCGCCGTCGCTCGCCGCGGAGTGGGGGACGAGCGGCCTCGACCTGCCGCTCCTCAC
>JBFKVO010000252.1:0-2918 GCA_041639095.1 Candidatus Limnocylindrales bacterium
CCGGCAAGGGTCGCCCGCTGGAGTGCGCTCGCCGCCGGGCGGCCCGCGACGCGGGCGGCGAGCCAGCCGACGATGAACCCGGCGTCGAACGCGTCGCCGGCTCCGGTGGTGTCGGTGGGGGTGACGGGCCGCGTGGCGACCTCGAACCGGAGCCGGTGCGGCCCGTCGGTCAGGACGACGGTCGCCCCCTTCGCACCGCGCTTCACGACGGCGGCCGGCGCGAGATCGAGCAGCGCCTCCGGCGCCGACGACCCGGCGATCGCGGCGGCCTCGGACGCGGTCGCGAACACGAGATCCGGGGCGACGTCGCGGATCAGGTCGCGGGCAGCCGCCCGGCCATCCGTGAGCAGTGGGGCGCTCGACGCGAGGTCGACGGTCACGAGCGCCCCCGCAGCGCGCGCCAGCTTGACGGACTTCCTGCCGGCCGCCCCGAGCGACGACCCGAGGAGCGTGTAGGCGGGCAGGTGGAGGAGGTCCAGCCCCGCGAACCATGCGGGGCGGAGGTCGCCGGAGTCGAGTCGGTCCGCCGCGCCGCGATCGGCGACGAAGCTGCGCTCGCCGCCCGGCGCGACGACGACGCCGATCCGCCCGGTCACGGCGCCCGGGACGCGCGGGCCGCGGACGACCACGCCGTCCGCCCGGAGCGAATCGACGAGCGCCCGGCCCGCCCGGTCGCGGCCGACCGCGCAGATGAGCTGTGTCCGCGCGCGCAGGCGCGCGAGCCAGCGCGCCGTGTTCGCCGCCGATCCGCCCTGCCGGAGCCGGACGCGACCCGGGACGTCGGTGCCGTGCTCGAGCGCGCGACCCGGGACCACGACGACATCGACCATGAGGTCTCCCACGACGAGGACGCGCGGACCCGCGGCCCGCGACGACGGGCGCGGGCCCGGGAGGCGGAGGCGGGGCGCCGAAGATCGGGACATGTCCTTCGATGGTAGTGCGGCCGCCGTCGTGCGGCTGCCCGGCCCCGGCCGGCGTGCGCGCTCCGCGCCCACCGACGCGAAACGGGCCGGCGTCCGGCGCGACCGATGTACGATGCCCGAAACCCCCGGTCCGTTCGCACCCGGGCGAGCCAGTCGCCCGGCGGCGCGACCGGTCCACCGCACGGAGAACCGATGACCCTCGCCCCGCCGGCCCTCGAGCGCCTCGCCATCGACACGATCCGCACGCTTTCGATCGACGGCGTCCAGAAGGCGAACTCGGGCCACCCGGGCGCTCCGATGGGTGCCGCGCCGATGGCGTTCGTCCTGTGGACCCGCTTCCTGCGCCACGCGCCGACGCGGCCCGACTGGCCCGACCGCGACCGGTTCGTGCTGTCGGCCGGTCACGCGTCGATGCTCCTCTACTCGCTGCTGCACCTCACCGGCTACGACGTCTCGCTCGACGACCTCAAGGCGTTCCGCCAGTGGGGCTCGATCACCCCGGGTCATCCCGAGTACGGGCTCACGCCCGGCGTCGAGGCGACGACCGGTCCGCTCGGCCAGGGCTTCGCGAACGCGGTCGGGATGGCGATCGCCGAAAGGCGGCTTGCTGCCGAGTTCAACCGCGACGGCCACACGGTCGTGGACCACTGGACGTACGGCATCTGCTCGGATGGCGACCTCCAGGAGGGGATCGCGTCGGAGGCCGCCAGCCTCGCAGGCCATCTGCGCCTCGGGAAGCTCGTCTTCCTGTACGACGACAACCACGTCCAGCTCGACGGGCCGACAGCCATGGCGTGGTCCGAGGACGTCGTCGGCCGTTTCGACGCCTACGGCTGGCACACGCAGCGGGTCGCCGACGGGACGGACACCGGGACGATCGCAGCGGCGATCGAGGCCGCCCGCGCGGACGATCGGCCGAGCCTCATCGCGGTCCGCACGAACATCGGCTACGGGAGCCCGAACCGGCAGGACACCCAGAAGGCGCACGGCGCGCCGCTCGGCGTGGACGAGGTCCGCCTCACGAAGGAAGCCTACGGCTGGGACCCGGACGGCCAGTTCGTCGTGCCGGAGGACGCGCTCACGGTCTTCCGCGAGGCGGTCTCCGACGGCGAGACGCGGGTCCGCGACTGGGAGGCCCGGCTCGAGCGCTACGCCGATGCGTTCCCGGCCGAGGCCGCGGAGTTCCGCCGCCGCCTCGCCGGGGAGCGGCCGGCCGGCTGGGAGGCATCGCTGCCGACGTACGAGGTCGGCGGCTCGCTCGCGACGCGCAACGCCAGCCAGGACGCGATCCAGGCCCTCGCGGGACCGCTGCCGGAGCTGCTCGGCGGCGCCGCGGATCTCTCGGAGTCGAACCTGACCGATGTCAAGGGCGCGCCCGACTTCTCGGCAAACGTGGCCGGGCGGAACCTCCGATTCGGCGTCCGCGAGCACGGGATGGGCGGGGTCACCAACGGGATCGCCTATCACGGCGGCTTCGTGCCGTACTGCGCCACGTTCCTGACCTTCAGCGACTACATGCGCGGCTCCGTGCGCCTGGCCGCGCTCGCCGGCCTCCACGTCATCTACGTCTGGACCCACGACTCGGTGGGCCTCGGCGAGGATGGCCCGACCCACCAGCCGGTCGAGCACTACGCTGCGCTCCGGGCCATCCCGAACCTGTGGTTCGTCCGGCCCGGGGATGCGAACGAGGCGGCGGCGGCCTGGCGGCTCGCCGTGGCACGTGACGACGGCCCGGTCGCGCTCGCGTTCACGCGCCAGAAGCTGCCGACCCTCCCCGGGACGGCCGAGCTTGCCGCGGATGGGGTGGCCCGTGGCGGCTACGTCCTCCGCCCGGCCTCGACGGAGGCCGACGGCGGGGCCCCCGAGCTCCTCCTGGTCGCCACCGGATCCGAGCTCCAGCACGCGATGGCCGCGGCCGAGGCCCTCGAGGCGGACGGGATCCCGACGCGCGTCGTGTCCCTCCCCTGCTGGGAGCGCTTCGACGCCCAGGACGGC
>JBFKVO010000253.1:0-2904 GCA_041639095.1 Candidatus Limnocylindrales bacterium
CGCCGCGACCAGCACCTGGGCGACGGCCGCGTCGTCGCCGGGGCGTTCATCGCCGGGTGTCGGAGGGGCTGTCGGGCCGGCGTCGGTCGGGGCCGCCCTGGTGGGGGCCGCACCAGTCGGCGCGGCAGTCGGCCCACCCTCGCTCGACTCCACGACGATCCGGCCGGTCATCCCGGAGTCGGCGTGGATCGCGCAGACGTAGCGGACCTCACCCGGCTCGACGAACGTCACCGAGAATGTCTCGCCCGGGCGGAGCTGACCGGAATCGAACAGTCCGTCGGGGTGGACGCCGCTCGCGTTGTACGTCCCCGACGTCACCGTGTGCGGGTCACCGGGACCCATCGTCCAGGTGACCGTGTCGCCGACCTGGACGGTCAGTCGGGCGGGCTCGAACACGAATGGACGGCTGCCGGCGACGACGTCGATCGTGTCCGCGCGCGCGACCAGGGGCAGCGCCCACGACGCGGCCAGCGCCGTCATCACGAGACCCGCCCGCATCGTCCGCACCGTCCCCATGCCTCCCCGTACGTGGTCTCGCGCCGGTCGGTTCCCGCCAATCCGCCCCGGCTCCGGGAGCGTACCTCGACCTGTCGGCACGATGTCGCCTGCCCGGCCATCGCCCGGCGCTTCGAGGAGGAGGGACCATGCGTCTCCGTACTGCGCTCGCAGCCGCGCTGCTCGCGCTGCTCGCCATCCCCGGCACCGTCGCCGCCGCGGACCCGGATGCCCGTTTCGCGACGCTCGACGGGGCGTCCGAGGTTCCGCCCGTCGCCACGACGGCGAGCGGCTCCGGATGGGTCGCGATCAGCGGCGACGAGTCCACGATCACGTACCACGTCGAGTACTCGGGCCTGTCCGGCCCGCTCGCCGCGGCCCACATCCATCTCGGCGCGCCGGGCGAGCCCGGCGGCGTCCTGTTCCCGCTCGCCGCGTCCGATAGCCCGATGGACGGCGTCCTGACCGCGGCCGACTTCACCGCGACCGGCTCCGTGACGACCTACGCCGAGGCGCTCGCGGCGATCCGTGCCGGTGGCACGTACTTCAACCTGCACACGGCCGCGAACCCCGGTGGCGAGATCCGCGGGGACCTCGTCACGGCCGTCGACGCGTTCGAGTCGTCGCTCGACGGCGCCCAGGAAGTCCCGGCGGTCGCCACGTCCGCCACGGGCACCGGGCTCGTCGTGTTCAGCTCCGACGACGCGACGATCTGGTACCGCGTCGAGTACTCGGGCCTGTCCGGCGCCCTCGCTGCGGCGCACATCCACCTCGGCGCCACCGGCGCGAACGGCGGCGTCCTGTTCCCGCTGACGGCGTCGGACAGCCCGATGCTCGGCAGCCTCACCTCGGCCGACTTCTCGGCGACCGGCTCCGTCAGCGACTACGCCGGCGCGGTCGCCGCGATCAAGGCCGGTGGCACCTACTTCAACCTGCACACCGCGGCGAACGCGGGCGGCGAGATCCGTGGCCAGATCGGCGCCGCGGCACCGGCCCCGACCCCCGTCGTGACGGCCCCGCCGACGACGACGGCCGACGATCCGGTCCTGCCGATGGGCGGCGCCCCGCTGCTCGTCGTGATCGGGCTCGTCGCCCTCGCTGCGGCGGCCGCGCTCGCGGCGTCGGGCCGGCGGCGGTCCGTGGGCTGATCGTCCCGCCCCCTGGGGCCAGGGGGAGTTCGGGGGGTGACGATGGGCGGGGCGGGGCACCCCGCCCATCGTCGTACACGGGGCCCGGGGTCCGTCGCGGCCGCGGTCAGCCGCAGAATCGCCGAACCGCGTCGTACAGGACGGGCAGACCCCAGTGGAGGGCATCGACCGAGATCCGCTCGTCGACGCCGTGGAACCGCTCGAAGTAGCGCTCCTCTGCCCGCATCCGCAGCGGCGAGAACCCGTAGCACGGGACGCCGAGCGCGGCGAGGTGCTTCGCGTCGGTCGCGAACGGCATCATCGTCGGCGCCGGGATCCCGTCGGGGTCGTGGGCGACGATCGTCTCCTCGAGCACCCGGTAGAGCTCCGTGTCGACCGGCGAATCCGCGGGCGCCCCGAAGATCACCAGGTCGAGGTCCGAGACCGCGGCGAGGTCGGGTCCCAGCCGGGCGATGACCTCGGCGCGCATCGCCGCCTCGTCGGTCCCGGGCAGGACGCGGCAGTCGATCTCGACCGTGGCGAGGCCGGGGATCACGTTGTACTTCACGCCGGCGCGCACCACCCCGACCGAGATCGTGTCGCGGAAGAGCGCCTGGAGCGCGCGCACGAGCTGCGTCGCGATGAGGCCGTCGTCGTCGCCGGTCCCCGTGTGCTCGAACGCATCGCCGCCGGTCGCGGCGGCGCGGAGCGCTGCGACCGTATCGGCCGGAAGTCGCTCCGCGAGCGCGCCGAGGAATCGCTCCATCGGCGCCGTCACGCGCGGGGCGCCAGGCTCGGCCAGCCGGGCGATCGCCTTCGCCGCGAGGAGCGCTGCGTTGTCCTCGCGTGGCATCGACCCGTGACCCCACGTTCCGTGGACCGACAGGCGATAGACGGCGAACCCCTTCTCGGCCACCTGGATCGGGTAGATCCGCCGGTCGCCGACGTCGACGGAGAACCCGCCCGACTCGTTGATCGCCCCCGCCGCGCGCAGCCAGTCGGGACGGTTCGCGACGATCCAGCCGATCCCCTCGTGGCCGCCGGCCTCCTCGTCGGCCGTGGCAGCGAACAGGATGTCGCGGCGGAGGCCGGGGACGGGATCCGCGGCCGGATCGAGGCCGCCCGCTCGCGCGCGCTCGGCGAGCAGCCGAAGCACGCCGAGCTCCATCGCGATGAGGTCCTTCATGTCGACCGCGCCGCGCCCCCACACGTAGCCGCCGTCGAGGTCGCCCCCGAACGGGTCGTGGGTCCACTCGTCGCCCGGCGCGGGGACGACGGCGAG
>JBFKVO010000254.1:0-2882 GCA_041639095.1 Candidatus Limnocylindrales bacterium
CGCCGCGGTCGCGGAAGCGGAAGGGGGGCGTCGGCTCCCCGTCGAGGCGGCGGCGGATCGTCCGGGCGACGTAGACGCCCGGCTGGATCGCGCCCTGGGCGACACCGGGCACGGGCCGATCCGGCTTCCACGGCTGCACCGCCGCGTCCCCGATGACGAAGATCTCGGGACGGCCGGGCACGGCCAGGTCGGGCCCGACGATGACACGGCCGTTGCGGTCCGTCTCGGCGCCGGTCGCGTCGGCGACCTTGCGGGCGAAGCTCGAGGCGAGGACGCCGGCTGCCCACAGCACCGTCCGCGCTGGGACCTCCTCCACCGGCCCGTCGTCGCCACCGGTCCGCACGCGGACGGACGCGTCGTCGACGTGGACGACCCTCGCACCCGTCCTCACGGTGACCCCCAGGCGACGGAGCTGTCTCGCCGCCGACGCGGACTGGCCCTCCGGGTAGGTCGGCAGGATGCGATCGAGCGCCTCGACGAGGAGGATCCGCGCGTCCGGCGGATGGATCGAGCGGAAGTCGCGTCGCAGCGTGTCGTTCGCGATCTCGCCGAGCGCGCCGGCCAGCTCCACGCCGGTGGGCCCGCCGCCGACGACGACGAAGGTCATCCACTCCTCCCGCCGCTCGGGGACGGCCTCGCGCTCCGCGGCCTCGAACGCGATGAGGATCCGCCGTCGGATCTCGAGTGCGTCGTCGAGCGACTTGAGACCCGGGGCGTGCGGCGCCCAATCGTCGTTATCGAAGTACGAGAAGCGCGCCCCGGTCGCGACGACGAGCGTGTCGTAGCCGATCGGCCCGCCGTCGGAGAGGCGGATCTCGCGGCGGTCCGGGTCGATCCTGACGGCCTCGCCGAGCAGCACCGTGGTGTTCCGCTGGCGACGCAGGATCGAGCGGAGCGGCTGCGCGATCTCCCCCGGCGACAGCGCGCCGGTCGCCACCTGGTAGAGCAGCGGCTGGAACAGGTGGAAGTTCCGGCGGTCGACGAGCGTCAGGTCGATCCGCGGGTCGCGGCCGAGCTCGCGGGCCGCGTACAGCCCGCCGAAGCCGCCCCCGACGATGACGACGCGGTGCTGTCCGTCAGCCACGCCGGCCCTCGAGATGGTCCGTCAACCCATCCGCTCGACCCACGGCGCCCGCCAGTCGGGCGCATCGAACGGCTCGGCGAAGTAGTTCGTCTCGTGGTGCACGAGCCCGTCGCGCAGCTCCATGATCGACACGATGTGCCAGGTCGAGCCGTCGGGGTAGCGGACGCGTCCGTCGGCCCACCACGTGTCGCCGCTCCCGACCACGCGCTGGATCGTGAACGCCGGCGTCGTGACCCACTGGTCCTCGCTCCCGACGATCCGCACCGACTCCAGCTCCGGCAGCCCCTGCGGGATGTGCTCGTCGATCGCGCGCGCGTTTGCCGCCCCGCGGATCCGTTCCCCGGACTGCGGCCACTCGAGGACGTAGTCCTCGTGGCGGAGGCGCTCCATGCCGTCGAGGTCGTGGGCCTCCATCGCCGCGATGTAGGAGCGGACGATCTCCTCGTTCGTCGGTTCGGACACGGGCGCCCTCCTTCGGTCCCTAGCGTAGCGTCCCGGCCGCCTCCGCAGCGCCCGCGGCTGGGTAGACTCGCTCGAGGCCGCCGCCCGACGGCCGCGATGCCCGGAGGTTCGGATGGCCGGCGGGATCCGGTTCGGCATCATGCCCGCGCCGCTGACGGCACCATATGACGCGCTGCTCGCCACCTCGCGCCGGGCGGTGGACCTCGGGTTCGACGGCCTCTGGTTCGCCGACGAGACGCCGATGGCCTACCCGGGGGAGATCTCGCTGGATGCCTGGGTGCTCATGGCGGCACTGGCACGGGACGTTCCGGGTCCGACGCTTGGGTCCCTGGTCACGGCCGCGATCTACCGGCATCCGCTGCTCAACGCGATGAACGTGTCGACCCTCGACCATGTCTCGGGCGGTCGCGCGATCCTGGGAATGGGGGCGGGCGGTGTGCCCGAGGACCTCGCCGGCCTTGGCGCTGCGGGAACGTCCGGCCGGGAGCTCGTCGAGCGCCTCGACGAGCAGCTCGACTCGATCGACCGCCTCCTGCGCGGCGAGACCGTGACCCGGGACGCCGGCTACCACCCGATGCTCGGTGCCTTCGTGGAGCCGCCCGTCCAGAAGCCGCGACCGCCGATCCTCGTCGCGGCGCAGGGGCCGCGCGCGATCCGGGTCGCAGCGGCACGCGCCGACATCTGGAACAGCCTCGGCGGCCAGCCGATCGAGGGCGACGCGGTGACGCAGGACGAGGCGATCGCCGAGGTTCGTCGCCAGGTGGAGCGGCTCGATGGCGCATGCCAGGAGGTCGGTCGCGATCCGGCCTCGCTCCGGAGGTCCGTGTTCACGTTCCGGGCCGGTGTCTATCGGTCGATCGACGCCTTCGAGACGTGGATCGGGCGGATGCTCGAGATCGGGATGCAGGAGTTCGTGATCACGCATCCGGGCAACGACCGCGACGCCGAGGCGATCCTCGAGCGTTTCGCGACCGACGCGATGCCGAGGCTGCGAGCGGGTGCTGGGGGAACCTGACCCAACGAAACACGAAGACGAAGCTGCAGCCGCCAACGCGCACGAGCGTCGCGCGCTGGTCAAGCCCGAGGCGCCGCCTCGCCGTCAGCGACGCAGAAGCCGCCGGAGCAGGGAGAACCGAGTCGATGGTTCGTGCCGAAGTTCGGGGGCTTCCAGGCCCATCGACGTGTACTGGACCTGGCGAAGCTCCTCCGCGTCGAGCCGGGCGCGTTCGTCGTCGTGGCTCGTTCGGCCCCCACGGAGCAGGTTCCGGATGACCATGTAGGCCGCGATGATCGATGAACCGCCGCCACCACCACCACCACTCATGGCGACCTCCTC
>JBFKVO010000255.1:0-2873 GCA_041639095.1 Candidatus Limnocylindrales bacterium
CCGTAGTTCACGCCGCCGACCATGAGACCGGCGCCGATGCAGGCCGCCGCGAAGATCGGCGTCAGGACGTTCTCGGCCGGCAGCCCCAGGACGATCGAGAACGGCGGGAATGCCAGCCCGGTGACGAGCCCGAGCCCGACCATCCAGATCGCGAGGTCGCGGAACGCGCTGCCGGTGATGCGAGGCATGGCGCGATGGTGCGCACGCGCACCGTTCGGCGATATGGGCAGGAGGTCCTACGCAGGACGCATGACCGGCGCGGCGTCGCCGGCGGCGGTCACGACACCTCCCGTCCGTCCTCGGCTCCGTCGGGGGGGATCGCCCACTCCCACGTTCGCATCCGCTTGAGCAGGCGTCGCCCGGTGAGATCGAGGTGGATCGGCGTCACCGCGATCCGCCGGTTCACGACCGCGTGGAAGTCCGTGCCCGGCACCGACAGACCGGACGGCGGCGGCCCGCCGATCCAGAAATAGGGCACGCCACGGGGGTCCTTGCGCTCGAGGAGCTCGTCCGAGTAGACCCGCTTCCCGAGCCGGGTCACCTCGATGCCCTCGCACTCCTCGGCGCTGACGGCGGGGACGTTGACGTTGATGAGCTCGCCGTGACCGAGGCCGTAGTCGAGGATGTTCCGGGCGACCGTCTCGGCCGCGAGCGCGGCGAGCGTGAAGTCGGGATGCTCGATGTACTCCTGCGAGATGGCGAAGGCCGGGCAGTCGTTGATGACCGCCTCCATCGCCGCGCTCACGGTGCCCGAGTAGGTGATGTCGTCCCCGAGGTTCGCGCCGTAGTTGATCCCCGATGCGACGAGGTCGAAGCCGTGGCCGAAGTGACCGAGGAACGCGAGGCTCACCGCGTCGGTCGGCGAGCCGTCGACGGACCAGGCGGTGGAGCCGTCGGCGAGGATGCGCTCGCGCACGCGCAGTGGCCGCATGAGCGTCTTCGTGTGGCCGACCGCGCTCTGGTTCGTGTCGGGGGCGACGACCGTCGTGTCGCCGATCCGCTCGAGGGCGACCTTCAGGGCGAGCAGGCCGCGCGATTCGACGCCGTCGTCGTTCGTGACGAGGATCCGGGGACGGTCGCCCCGCCGTCGGCGCGCGCCGCCATGACGGTGCCGCGCGATCCGCCGCGGGGTCCCGCCCTCCGGGGCACCGGCGAGCGGCTCGCCGCGCTCGAGGTCCACGTCGCGACGCTCGGTGCGCGCGCGCTCGCGGGTCATGTCCGGGCGCTGCTCGCGCGTGCCTCCGCCCCGGTCGGTGCCGGTGTCCTTGCCCGCGGAGCGGGAGCGTCGGCGGGTCTGGTCGGACGGCGGCATGTCAGCCCGTCCCCCCGGCAGGGCCCGTCGCGTCGGCTGGTCCGGGCGGATCGGCACCGGCCAGCTGAGCGGGCCTCGTGGCGTCGGACCATTCCGCATCCTCGCCGGCGAGCGGCTCGCGTGGCACGCGAACGGGTCGGCCCTCGCGCTCCGCGATCAGCTGCGCGGCGCGCTCCGCGACCGTGCCCCGGTCGCGGTTCCGCGAGAACCAGTGGAAGAACGAGGCCGAGAGCACCGCGGCGATCGGGATGCCGAAGATCGCGCCCGGGATCCCGGCGACCTTGAACCCGACGAGCACCGAGCCGAGGACCGCCACCGGGTGGATCCCGACGGCGCGCTCCATGAGCCGTGGCTGGAGGACGTTCATCACGATCACCCAGCCGACGGCCATGACGGCCAGCACCGGCAGCGTGGCATCGGGCCGGAAGACGATGGCGACGAGCACCGGCGGGCTCCACGCGACGAACGGGCCGAAGAACGGGATCGCCATGAGGACGCCAGCCGCCGCGATCGTCACCGGACCGAACTCGAGCCCGAATACGACGACGGCGAGGGCCGTCACCGCGGCGTACGCGAGGCCCATCGCCGCCTGGCCGCGGAGGAAGCCGCCGAACGACGTCGCGACCCGCTCGCGGAGGAACCGCCACTCCTCCTCGTAGCCGGGCGGGACGAGGCGCTGGACGAAGCCGGACATCCGGCCGCTGTCGGCGGCCATGTAGATCGACAGGACGACGATGAACACGAGATTGCCGACGACCCCGATGCTCGCCACCGCGATCTGCTGCAGGGGCACGGCGAGCTCGACGAGGTAGCGGCTCAGGCTGTCGACGACCGACCGTCCGAGCGGGACGAGGTCGATCCCGAGCCCGAGCGCGTCGAGGCGGCTCTGCCAGATGGCGAGGATCGCGGGCAGCTCCGCGCGGATCCGCGGGACGCTGTCGACGAAGTCGACGACCGAGCGCGCCAGCGTGTTGGCGAGCAGGAAGAGCGCGAGCAGGAGCGCCGCGATGAGGGCGCCGTAGACCAGGATCACCGCGACGCCGCCGGGCAGCCCCGGGACGTGGTTCGAGAGGAACCGCGCGATCGGCCCGAGAACGAGCGCGAGAAGCCAGGCGATGAGGAAGACCAGGAGGATGTCGCCGAACGCCCGCAGGAACTCCGCGAGGAAGCCCAGGAGGACGTAGAGAACGGCGATCGTGGAGAGGACGAGGAGCGCGTCCAACCAGCGCCGCTGCCGCGGGCTCAGCTCGAGCGTCATGCCGCCGACCGGCTCTTCGTCATCGCGGCTCCTCCCGGGATCCTCCCATGCCCGTCGCGGTCGGGCCCGTCGCGGTCGGGCCCGTCAGCGCAGGCCCATCCGCTCCCGCACCTCGTCGATCGTGGCAGCCGCACGGGGCGCCAGCCGCTCGGCCCCGGCCGCGAGGACCTCGTCGACGCGGTCGGGGTGGGCCATGAGCTCCGCGTAGCGCTCGCGGGCCGGCGCGTAGTGGGCGACGATCCGGTCCCCGAGCAGCTTCTTCATGTCGACGCAGCCCGTGCGCGCGGTCCGCTCGCCGTCCCA
>JBFKVO010000256.1:0-2852 GCA_041639095.1 Candidatus Limnocylindrales bacterium
CGATTTCGGCATCACCGCGAAGCTCTTCGAGCTCGAGGCCGGTGTGCACGACGTGACGCTCACGGCGTCCGACGCGAGGCTGCCCGGCGGACTCGAGTTCGTGAACATCAACCCCCGCTCCGTCGAGATCCGCGTCGAGCCGGCGAACGGGCGCTGAGCCGGCGCCCCACTGCCAGACGACTTCCCGTAGTTGCGAAGTCGCAGATCTGTCACGGAGCCCGATCGCCATCTCTCGGGTTCGAGAGCGTCGTCCGGCCCATCCGGGGCAACGATCGGCAAGCTCACGGCGCTCGTCCGCGCCGAGGGCCGCTCGGTGGTCCTCGCCGCGGCCGACACGTTCCGGGCGGCCGCGATCGACCAACTCCGGATCTGGGCCGAGCGCACGGATGCCGCGGTCGTCGCCCACGCCCCGGGCGCGGACCCCGGCGCGGTCGTCTACGACGCCCTCGACGCCGCGATGGCCCGCAGCAGCGACGTCGTCATCGCGGACACCGCCGGGCGCCTGCACACGAAGACGAACCTCATGGACGAGCTCGCGAAGATCCGCCGGATCGTCGACCGGCGCCTCCCGGGCGCCGTGCCGGAGACGCTGTTCGTGCTCGACGCGACGACCGGGCAGAACGGCCTCGCCCAGGCCCGCGCCTTCCATGACGCGGTCGGCCTCACCGGGATCGTCCTCACCAAGCTCGACTCGACCGCGAAGGGCGGGATCGTCTTCGCCGTCGAGCGGACGCTCGGCATCCCGGTCCGGTTCGTCGGGGTGGGGGAGCAGGCCGGCGACCTCCTCGCGTTCGACCCCGACGCGTTCGTGGCCGCGCTCTTCGCCTGACCGTCCCGCCGAGCACCCGTACGGTCGTACCGGCGGCCGGTCGCGGCCCGATGGGCTACACTCGCTCCGCCTCGGTGCGCCAGAACCCGCGCACCACCCGGGAGCCCGCCGCGGCGACCGGCCGCCTCGTACCGGAGACCCGCTCCCAGCCGTGTTCGACACCCTCAGCGAGCGCCTGCGACGCACCCTCGACGGCCTGACCGGCCGCGGTCGCCTGTCGGAGGCCGACGTGGACGCCGCTCTGCGCGAGATCCGCCTCTCGCTGCTCGAGGCCGACGTCAACTTCCGCGTCGTGAAGGACTTCGTGGGGCGGATCCGCGAGCGCGCGGTCGGTGCCGAGATCCTCGGCAGCCTGACGGCCGGCCAGCAGGTCGTGAAGATCGTCCACGAGGAGCTCATCGCGCTCCTGTCGGTGGGCGACCGCTCGTTCCGCCTCCACGGCAACCCGGCGGTCGTGGCGCTCGTCGGCCTCCAGGGCTCGGGCAAGACGACGAGCGCGGCCAAGCTCGGGCGGCTCATCGGCAAGCAGGGTCGAAGGCCGCTCCTCGTCGCCGCCGACCCGTACCGCCCGGCCGCCGCGGACCAGCTCGAGACGCTCGGACGTGCCCTCGACATCCCCGTCCACCGCGCCCCGCCCGGGACGCCGGTCGTGGACATCGCGCGGACGGCGCTCGACGCGGCGCGCCGGCTCACCCGCGACACCGTCGTCCTCGACACCGCCGGCCGGCTCTCGATCGATGACGAGCTCATGGCCGAGATCTCGGCCGTCGACGCCGCCGTCCACCCCGTCGAGACGCTCCTCGTCGTCGACGCGATGGCCGGCCAGGAGGCGGTCGCGGTCGCCGAGTCGTTCGCGCGGGCCGTCCCGGTCACCGGTCTCGTCCTGACGAAGATCGACGGCGACGCGCGCGGCGGCGCCGCCCTCTCGATCTCGGCGGTCACCGGGCTCCCCGTCAAGTTCCTCGGGACGAGCGAGAAGAGCGACGGCCTCGAGGCGTTCCACCCCGACCGGCTCGCCGGCCGCATCCTCGGGATGGGCGACATCCTCACGCTCGTCGAACGGGCGCAGGACGTCGTCGACGCCGAGCAGGCCGCGAAGCTCGAGGAGAAGCTCCGCAAGGCACAGTTCACGCTCGAGGACTTCCTCGAGCAGCTCCAGCAGGTGCAGAAGATGGGCCCGCTCGGCCAGCTCATGGGCATGATCCCCGGGATGGGGGGCATGGCCAAGGAGGCCGAGGCGGCCGTGGATCGCGGCGACCTGCGCCGCATCGAGGCGATCATCCGCTCGATGACGATCCGCGAGCGTCGCGACCCAACGATCCTCAGTGCGTCCCGCCGGCGACGGATCGCGGCAGGCTCGGGTTCCGACCTGACCGACGTCAACCGCCTGATCAAGCAGTTCACCGAGATGCAGAAGCTCATGAAGCAGTTCGCGGGGGGAGGGCGACGCGGTGCCGCCGCGGCGCTCCTCGGGCGACGCTAACGAGGCACGGACATGACGACACCACGACCGGACGACGGGACCCTCGACGTGACCCAGCCGTTCCAGACCGACGACATGGACCCGGCGGGGCAGGCGTCCCCGCCGACCGACATCGACATGCGCGGAGAGATCGGTGCCGCCCCGCCGGCCGAGCCGGTCGGGACGCCACGCCGGGCCGGCGGCCTGCGCTGGGGGATCGCCCTCGGCGCGGTCGCGGTCGCGGTCGGCGTCCTCGCCGCAGGAGCGTTCCTGCTCACCGGCCAGGCGCCGACCTCGCGCCTCGCCGGCTGGGCGCCGGTCGGCGCGACGGCCTACGGCGAGGTCCGCCTCGACCTCCCGGGTGATCAGCGCGCACGCCTCGGCGAGTTCCTCGCGCATTTCCCGGGCTTCGCCGACCAGGCGATCCTCGACGACAAGATCGACGAGGCGCTCGACCGGATCGTGTCCGGGGCGACCGAGGGTCGCCAGGACTTCACGAACGACATCAAGCCCTGGTTCGATGGCCAGCTCGCGCTCGCCGTCGAGGCACGGTCCATGGTC
>JBFKVO010000257.1:0-2810 GCA_041639095.1 Candidatus Limnocylindrales bacterium
CAGCGCACCGGCCATCTCGTCGCTCCCGAGCGACTCGAAGAAGCGGGCCGCCGAAAGGTGGCGGATCTTGCGGTCGCGCTTGGCGAGCATCCCGTACGCGACCTCGCGGATCAGAGCCTGGACGAAGGCGTACTGGCCGCGCTCGGGGGAACGGGGATCCGCCTCCTGGACGAGGAGTTCGCGGCGGACGAGGTTGCGGACGCGCGGCTCGACCTCCGCCGCATCGACTCCGGCGATCGCCGCCAGCCCCTCGACCGTGAAGGACTGTCCCAGCACCGCCGCGTCGGCCACGAGCGCGCGGTCCTCGGCAGGGAGCGCGTCGAGACGGGCGGCGATGAGCGCATGGAGCGTCTCGGGCACCGCAAGCTCGCCGATCTCCCCGGCGGGCACGTAGCGCTCTCCCTCCAGCGTCAGCTTCCCGTCGGCGAGGAGCATCCGGACCGTCTCCACGGCGTACAGCGGCACCCCGTCCGCGCGCTCGACGATCGCGGCGACGGCGCGCTCCGGGAGCCCCGGGACGAGGCCGTCGAGCAGGTCGCGCATCGCCGCCTCCGACAGGGGCTCGAGATAGACGGACGTGAAGTTGCGCTTCGCCGCACCCCAATCCGACCGGCGGTCGAGGAGCTCCGGTCGCGCGAGGGTGACGATGAAGATCGAACTCGATCGAGCCCACTCGAGGAGGTGGTCGATGAAGTCGAGCGTGCCCGTATCGGCCCAGTGGAGATCCTCGAAGACGAGCGCGACCGTGCCCGTCCCGGCCATCCGCTCGAAGAACGTCCGCCAGGCGCCGAACAGCTGCTCCGACCCACCCGAGCCACCGAACCCCAGCAGGGTGAGGAGGGCCGGCTCGATCCACCGCCGCTCCGACTCGTCCGGCACATGGGTCGCGAGCGCCTCGGCGATCCGGGCGCGCGTCGTGGGCTCGTCGTCCGATTCCACGAGGCCCGCCCGGCGTCGGACCATCTCGCCGAGCGCCCAGAACGTGATCCCCTCTCCATAGGCGGGCGAGCGACCCGTGTGCCACCAGACGCTCTCGAGGACGCCGTCGGCATACTTGCTGAACTCCCACGCGAGGCGGCTCTTGCCGATCCCGGCCGGGCCCATGATCGAGACGAGCCGCGCGCGACTCTCGCGTCCGGTCGCGTGGAACAGGTCCTTGAGGAGGCGGAGCTCGTCGTCGCGACCGACGAAGGGAGCCTCGAGCGTGTCCGCGCGATTGCGCCCGCCGACCTCGGCGACGACGCGGACGGCACGCCACGCGGCGACGGGCGCGGATTTGCCCTTGAGCGTGTGCTCCCCGGCGTCCTCGAACGCGACCGCGCCGCTCGCCGCACGCATCGTCGCCTCGCCGACGAGGACGGTCCCCGGGGCCGCCACCGACTGGAGACGGCTCGCGGTGTTGACGAGGTCGCCGGCGACCATCCCCTGGTTCGTCGCACCGATCGTGATCGCCGCTTCGCCGGTCAGGATCCCGGCACGTGCCCGGGTCGTGGGGCCGAGGGCGGTGACGGCGTCGACGAGCTCGAGGGCGGCCCGGACGCTGCGTTCCGCGTCGTTCTCGCGGGCGACCGGGGCGCCCCACACCGCCATGACGGCGTCGCCGATGAACTTCTCGACCGTGCCGCCGTAGCGGCCGATGACGTCCGACGCGATCTCGAAGTAGCGCGACAGCAGCTCGCGGGTGTCCTCGGCGTCGATCTCCTCGGCGAACGGCGTGAACCCCACGAGGTCGGCGAACAGGACGGACACGAGCCTGCGCTCGGCGACCGGCGTCGCCGGTCTCGATCCGCCCGGCGGCGTCGCGCCGGCCCGCCCGACCCCGTCGCCCGACGTCTCGACCGTCGGGGCGCCCGGACCGGACACCGCCCCGCCCGACCCCTGCGCGGCGGCCAGGGACGTCGCGCACTCGCCGCAGAACTTGGCGTCGGGGCTGTTCGCCGTCCCGCAGGTCGGGCAGATGATCGCGAGCGGTGCGGCGCACTCCTTGCAGAACTTGCGTCCGGCTTCGTTCTCGGTGCCACAGCTCGAGCAGATCATCGGCGGACTGCTCCTGACGTGGTCGCGCCCTCGACCGCGCCCTCCGCGCTCTCCGCGTCTGCCGGTCGTCGCGCCGATCCGCCGGCCAGCGCCTCGTCGAGCTTCGCCAGATACGGCTTCGCGCCGACACGCTCGAAGATGGCTCGCGCCTCCGCCGCGGCCTCACTGGCACCGGGCTGGTCGGGCCCGAAGAGCAGAACGAAGTTCAGGTCGAGCGTCGCGGTCGTGAAGTCCTCGGACCGTGCCCGATAGCCGGCGAGCGCTTCCCGGAAGCTGGCGGCGGCCTCGTCGGTCCGCCCCTCCAGCGCCGCCACGGCGGCGTGCGCAGCAAGCCGGTCGAGCGCCGTATCGGACCCGCTCGCCGGGTCTGCGTCCAGGCGCGCCGAGATGGCGCGCGCACGTTCCAGATCGCGGCCCCAGATCGCCGGGCGCATCGCGAGATTCACGTAGATCGACGCCAGCTCCGGAGATGCGTCTGCCGCCCGCATGGCGTCGTCGGCCGACGCCGCGTAGTCGCCTTCGACGAGCGCGCGGTCCGATCGCAGGAAGTGGACCGCGGCAACCGCGTACTTGTCCGGCACCTCCGTCATGAGTGCCTCGAAGCGCTCGAGGTACTGATCGGTCGGCTCCCCGCGCGCGACCAGCGCCAAGGCTGTGAGGGAGTCCCAGCGGATCTCGTCGAGGCGGCTCGTCTGACCGACCCGGGGCCCGAACGTCTCGTCGGTCTCGAGCAGCCCGTCCCAATCGCCGAGCCAGAAGTCCATGTAGCGGGC
>JBFKVO010000258.1:0-2802 GCA_041639095.1 Candidatus Limnocylindrales bacterium
ACGAGGACACCGTCGACCGAGGCGTCCGGGATGTCGGTCGCGAGCGCGTCGCCCTCGCGGATCTCGATCGCCGGCCCGGTCGCGTTCGCGCCGCGTCGGGCCGCCCGCCGGCGGGCCCCTGCGAGCATCGCGGTGGATAGGTCCCACGCCAGGATCCGCCCCCTGTCGCCGAGGCGCGGGGCGAGGAACGGCCAGCCTTCGCCCATCCCCGTCATCCAGTCGGCGATCGTCGCTCCGTGGCCCGGCCGGAGCCGCACGACGGCCTGGCGCCGCCACCGCCGCGAGAAGCCGAACGAGGTCAGCAGGTTCACGCGCTCATAGGTCGCTGACATCTCGTCGAAGAGGCGGCGGACGTAGGCAGGATCGTAGATGCCCCGGTCCGCCGCGTCCGTGCCCGCGTCGTTCATCGTCCCCGGGGCGTCGGTGCCGAAGGGAGCGGGATCGCTCATCGCGACATCGTCGCCCATCGCCAAGCCGTCCGCTGGCCACGCGGGATTGCTGGTCACCCCGACGCGCTGCGGTAGACTGCGAGACGGCGCATGCCCAGCGATCGCGTCGGCAGATGTCGCGCGCCCCGACCGCCCATGGAGGCCCCGATACCGATGTCCGCCGAGGAGCTTCGCGCGAAGGTCCGCGAGATCCCCGATTTCCCCAAGCCCGGCATCCTCTTCTACGACATCACGACGGTCCTGAAGGATCCCGCGGCCTACAAGCAGTCGATCGACCTCATGCTCGAGCCGTATCGCGACGAGCAGGTCGACATCGTGGTCGGGATGGAATCGCGCGGGTTCATCTTCAGCGCCCCGATGGCGTACCAGCTCGGCGCCGGGCTCGTCCCGGTCCGCAAGCTCGGCAAGCTGCCGGCCGAGACGCTGTCGGTCGAATACGCGCTCGAGTACGGGTCGAACACGCTCGAGATCCACCGCGACGCGATCCAGCCGGGCCAGAAGGTGCTCATCGTCGACGACTTGCTCGCGACCGGCGGGACGGTCCACGGGACGATCGAGCTCGTCGAGCGACTCAAGGGCGAGGTCGTCGGGCTCGCATTCCTCGTGGAGCTCGACTTCCTGAAGGGCCGCAGCCGGCTCGAGGGACGCCGGATCACGAGCGTCATCACCTACTGACCGGTGCGGCGACGGGAACGGCGCGTGCGATGAGCGACGAATCGGCGACGCCGGGGCCCGGGCCCGGCACGACAGAACCCGCTCCTGCAGCCGACGCGCCGGTCGCCGACCAGGCTCGGCGCCGCTTCTTCCGCGACTTCGCGGGTGAGCTCCTCCAGACCGCGGCGACCGTCGCCGGCGCGGCGTCGGTGCTCCAGCGCAGCTCCGTCGCGGCGGCGAGCGCCATCCTCGACCCGGAGGGCACCGCCCAGGCCATCGCCGCGGCCGAGGCCGCCGCCGGCGGCGGGGTCGCGCTCCCGACGGGCTTCCGCACGGCGTTCCGCTACGGATCGGAGACCGAGCTGCTCGTCGTGGACCAGCGCCGGATCCCCGAGGCGCTCGTCGAATACGAGGTCCGCAGCGCCGGACATGCGGCCTACGCGATCCGGCACCTCGTCGTCCAGGGTCCGGCCGCGGCGCAGGTCGCCGCGATCGGCCTGGCCCTCTCGGCGCACGGCGTTCGCGACGCGTCGCCGTCGGTGCTCCGCGCGACGCTCAAGGCCGCGGCGGGGGCCATCAAGGTCGCGCGGCCGCCGCTCCGGCCCGTCGCCGCGGCCGTGGACCGGCTCATCGCCCTGTACGAGCGGGTGTCCGCGGACGGTGGCGACGCCGCGGCTGTCGCGGCTGCGCTCCGAGCCGAGGCGGACCGGGTCGTCGGCGAGGCGGTCGTGGACCACGGCCGGATCGCCGAGGCCGCCTCGACCGCGCTCCCCGACACGGGCGATCGTCCGCTCCGCGTCCTCGTCCACGGGACCTCCGGGCCACTCGCCGGAGGGCAGTTCGGGACGGCGCTCGGGGCGATCCAGATCCTGCATCATGCCGGCCGGCCGCTCCACGTCTGGGTCACCGAGGGCCGACCATCGTTCGCCGGGTCGCGCATCACGGCCTGGGAGCTCGCCCAGGCGGGCGTGCCGCACGCCGTGCTCCCCGACGCGGCCGCTGCCAGCATCCTCGCCGACGGGGAGGTGGACGCGGTCCTCCTCGCCGCCGACCGCGTCGCCCTGAACGGCGACGTCGTCGCGACGGTCGGGTCGTACGCGATCGCGGCGGTCGCGGCACGGCACGGTGTCCCGGTCCTCGTCGGGGCGCCGCTCGCCGCCGTCGACCCCGAGCTCGCCGAGGGCCGCGACGGGCCGACCGAGTCCCGCCCCGAGCGCGAGCTCGTCGGGACGTACGTTCGGGCCGTGCCGGCGACGATCCCGATCGGGACGGCCGCGCGCGTTCCGGCCATCGATGTCACGCCCGCGGACCTCGTCACGCTGCTGGTGACCGAGGAGGGTGCGCTCCGTGCGCCGTACGGGTCCGCCCTGACGGCAGCGGTCGAGCGCCGCGCGGAGCGCTGGGCGGCCGGACCGGTCGGTGCCGCCGCGGGCGCCACCACGCCCGGCGCCGAACCAGGGTTCGAGGCCGGCTGATGGCCACCGTCGCGATCGGCCGTCGCGAGCGCCCGCTCGCCGTCCGCCAGACCGCGGACCGCGCCCTCCTGCGTTCGTTCCTCGAGCGTGACCGCCTGTTCGCCGCCTACGCACTGTGCGACCTCGAGGATCGCGAGTTCCCGCGCACGCGATGGGGGATGGCGTTCGACGGCGACGAGCCCGTGGCGGTCGGCCTGGAGTACTCGGGCCTCAGCCCGCAACCG
>JBFKVO010000259.1:0-2773 GCA_041639095.1 Candidatus Limnocylindrales bacterium
GAACGTCGCACCGCGGCCCATCAGGGACAGCACGGTCTCCGTCTTGCCGCCCTTCGACCAGCCCACGATGAGGATCCCGGCACCGCGGTGGACGACGGCGGAGGCATGCAGCGGAACGACGCTGTGCCCGAGGGCGGCCAGGTTCACGAGGTGGACGAGGAGCGGGACCGGACCGCTCGGGCGCTCGGCGAGGATCGTGAGCGGCCCACCCGCCTCGTCGAGCGGTAGCGAAACGCGGACCCTGCGCTTTCGGGAGCCGCGTAGGACGACGAACGCGGCATCCGTCGCTGCCGCGTCGTCGAGGCCGATCCAGCGGAGCGACCCCCCATCCGGCAGCCGCTCGACGAAGCGGATCGCGATGTCGGCCGCGTCGGACCCGGCAACAGGTTCCGGCGGCCCGAGCTGTCGGGCGATCGCGGCGACATCCCCCTCGCCCGGGTCGAGGACGCGCACCGTGACCGCGCCCCCGGGACGGAACTCGACGGCGGCCAGTGCGGTCATGCCGCCCCCTGGCCGCGCGAGCCGACGACGAAGAAGCGTGCGAACGGGATCCGGAGGAGCTCGGGGAAGGTGTCGGCGAGGAGGAGGTCGCGGCGGGTCGCGGCAAGGACGGCAAGCGACGCGACGCCGGCGACGACGAGGCCGACGATGAGCGGCGGGTCGGCGAGCAGCGTCGTGGCGGCCACGACCGCGGTCGCGGCCACGATCGTTGCGTACACGCGCAGGCTCGCCGGGCCGAGCCCGCGGACCCCGGTGCCCCGGGCGAGGCCGACCTGGTAGAGCGCGTTCTGCAGGACGAGGATGCCGCACGTCGCGATCGCGCCGCCCAGCGCGCCGAGACGCGAGATGAGGACCACGAGGGCGACGACGCTGACGACGATCGTGATGGCATCCACGACGACGGTGTAGCGGACCCGGGCGTAGACGCGCAAGGTCAGCGCGTTGAAGCCGAGCGCCGCGCTGATGTACTGGCCGAGCGCGAGCCACGAGAGGATGATGCCCGACGACGCGTAGCGCTCGCCGAAGAGCAGGACGGTCAGCGGCTCGGCGAGCGCGAACGAGACGACGAAGATCGGGAACGTCACGACCGCGATGACGTGGGCCATCCGCCAGTACAGCGCGTTGAGGTCCCCGTGGGCCTCACGCGCGAACAGGCGCGAGGCAGCCGGGATGAACAGCACGCTGAAGACGTTGAGGACGAGGACGTTCTGGCGCGCCAGCGGGAACACCGCGCGATAGTCAGCGAGGTCGGACGAGGTCGCGAGGTACTGGATGAGGATGACCACGAGCGTCGAGCGGACGGTGAGGACGACGTCGGTCGAGAGGAGCGGGATCGTGAAGCCGTAGACCTCGCGGGCAGGCACGCGGATGATCCGGCGCGCGTCGCGGAGGTGGCCGAGGCGGCCGAGGAGCCGGAAGAAGAGGAACCCGTAGAGGAGCACCCCGAACGCGCCCGCGGCGACGTAGCCCGCGCCGAGGAACACGACGCTCTCGCCGGACAGGATCAGCGCGAGGACGACGAGGAACTGCAGTCCCGGGGCGAGGACGTACTTGCGGAGGAAGATCGCCCGGGGTCCCGAGAACACCGCGAGCATCCCGATGAGCAGGCTGTCGAGCGCCTGGATCGGGCCGAGGAGGATCAGGATGAGCAAGAGATCGCGGGCCTGGTCCGTCTCGACGAACTCCGTCCCGAGCTGGGCGCCGAGCGTGCTGGCGACCATGACGGCGGCGACGCCGAGCCCGACGATCGTGAGGATCCCGAGCGCGATCGACCCGACGAGTCGCCCGCGCTCCCCGCGTTCCTCGTAGATCGTGGTGAAGCGGGGAAGGGACTTGTCGAGGCCGAACACCGTCACGGTCGCGATGAGCGACACGACCGAGAGGGCGAAGGCGAACGCGCCGAAGTCGCCCTTCGACAGGGTCCGCACGATGAGTACCTGGGTCGCGAGGTCGAGCACGATCGCGAACAGCCGGCCCGCGAGCAACAGGCTCGAGCCGCGGATCTGCCGATCCGCCGTGATGCGCTGCGCGCTGTCGGCGACGGGTGTCGGGCCGTCCGGCTCCATCAGCCGCGCCGCGTGCCCGCCGGCCGGCCCGCGGCGCGCGCCGGCCCCCGGGGACGGGATGGGCGGGCACGGCGGGCGAGACGGTCCGGGTGGGCGGGTCGGCGCACGGTGCGCGCGATGATGCGGCATCGCGCGCGGACCGTCGACCGCGTCCCGGCATCCGACCGCCGGCGCGACGACGCCGCCGGTCGGGGTAGGCTGTCGTGATGGGGATCCCAGACGGCCTTCTGGACCGCGTCCGCGCCTCGGCCGAGCGGGCGCTCCCCGCCGTCGGCCGTGCCCCGGCCGTCGAGGTCCGCGACGTGCGCGATCGTCCGCGGTCCACCCTCATCCGCGTGGTCGTCGGGACCGGCGATGCGGCGACCCGCCTCGTCGTGAAGATCCCGCGCGCCGTCCAGCGATCCACGCCGGGCTCGTCACCCGCGGCCGGTGCGAGCGGATCCGACGGTCGGCCGCGGCTCGTTCCCGAGACGCCCGGCGAGGAGAAGGCGCGGCTCGAGGGCGCTGCCCTGCGTGCGATCGCCGACGACCTCGCGGCCGATCCGCGCGACGGCCTGTCAGCCGTCGCGATCGTCGACGTGTACGAGGATCTGGGCGCGCTCGTGATGACCGAGGCACCCGGCGCTCCGCTCCAGCGGATCCTCGCCGGGGCGGTCCGCGGTCGCGTGACGGCGCGGCGCGCCACGGATCGCGCGACCGCAGCCCTC
>JBFKVO010000260.1:0-2763 GCA_041639095.1 Candidatus Limnocylindrales bacterium
AGCCGCTCGTCGACGAGCTGCGCGATCGCGCCCTGGTCGGTCGCGCGGATCGTCCCGGCGATCGTCGCGGCGGTCGCGCCGTCGACGCGCGTGACGCGCGCCTGGGCGTCCACCTGCTCGATGGTGGCGACCGTGCCCAGGGGGCCGCGCCGAACGGTCCCCACCTGGATCCCGCGCAATGACGCGACCGAGCCGAGGTCGTCGACCTTCAGCTGCATGTCGACCTGGACCGGCTCGCCGTCGACGACGATCCGGCCGGCCGGACCGCCGACGATGATGGCGCGGAGGTCACCGGCGACCTGGGCCGTCGTGAGCCCGAGCCCGATCGCGCGGTTGGGATCGACCCGGACCTGGATCTCGGGCGCGGAGCGGACCAGGTCGCTCGAGACGTTGTTGATCTCGGGGATCGCGTCGAGCATCTCGAAGACGGCCTCGCTGGCTGCCGCAAGGCGCTCGGGGTCCGCGCCGGAGACGACGACGTTGAGGGAGTTACCGCCGAACCCGCTCGTCTCCTCGGCAGTGATGGCGTAGCCGCCGGTGGCGAGAGCGGTCAGCTCGCCGGTGACCTCGTCGACCGCCTCCGCGAGCTCGACCTCCGGGTCGAAGCGGACGAAGATCCGGGCGCTGTTGCCGGGTCGGCCGGACTGGGCAGCCGCGAGCGTCTGGAAACTCGTGTCGTCGTCGCCGGGGATCGTCGTGAGCGCGAGCTCGACATCGGCTCGGGCGGTCAGGACGTCCTCCACCTCTTCGGCGCGCGCGATGACCTCGTCGGTGGGTGTGCCGGCGGGCGGGATCACCGTGACGTAGGCGATCTTCTCCGAGCCCGAGTTCAGGAACTGTGTCGGCAGGCTGGTGACGAGCCCGGTCGTCACCACGAACAGGACCGCGGCGACGGCGAGCGTGGACCACTTCGTCACCCGGTTGCGGAGCGCGAGGCGGAGGATCGGCTCGTAGGCGCGCTGCCAGATCGTCGGCGGCAGCTCGCCGTCGGCGCCCAGCTGGACCTTGACACTCCGCAGGAGGAACGTCGCGAGGACCGGCACGACCGTGAGCGACACGACGAGCGAGGCGAGGAGCGCGAACGTCACCGTGAGCGCGAAGGGCAGGAAGAACTGGCTGATGAGGCCGCCGACGAAGCCGAGCGGCAGGAACACCGCGACGGTGGTCAGCGTGGAGCTCGTGATCGCCGCCGAGACCTCGCGCGTGCCGTTGATGACCGCGTCCCGCATCGAGTCGCCGCGGCCGCGGTGCCGGTAGATGTTCTCGAGGACGACGATCGCGTCGTCGACGACGCGCCCGACGGCGACCGCCAGACCGCCGAGGGTCATGATGTTGACGCTGATGTCGGAGACGAGCATGAGCGCGAGCGCGGCGACGAGCGAGAGCGGGATGCTCACGGCGGCGACGAGCGTCGAGCGGACCGAGAGCAGGAACAGGAAGATGACGAGGACGGCGAAGATCGCGCCGAGGCCGCCCTCGTTGAGGAGCCCGTCGCGCGACTCCTTGATGACGTCCGACGTGTCGATGAGGATCGTCAGCTCGAGCTCGCCGGCGTAGGTCGCGCGGAGCTCGTCGATCGTGGCGGTGACGTCGTCCGCGACCTGGACCGTGTTGCCGCCGGACGTCTTCGTCACCGACAGCGTGATCGACGGCGCGCCGTTCGTGCGCGAGTAGCCCGTCGGCTGGACCTCGACGGTCTCGATCGTCGCGATGTCGCCGAGGCGGACGGGGACGGGGATCGCCGGCTGCTGAGGCTGGGTCGGATCGACGGGGGTCCCCGGGATGCCGGTCGACCCAGGCGTCTGCACGCCGACGATGAGCTGGCGCAGCTCCTCGACCGACTCGAACCGATGCGTCGCGGAGACCGACACCTGGCCCTCATCGGTCCGGATCGTGCCGGCCGGGATCGTGAGGTCGTTCGCCTGGAGGATGCCCTGGATCTGCTGGAGCGAGACGCCCGAATCGGCGAGCTTCGCCGGGTCGAGGAGGACCTTCACCCGCTGCTCCGTGCCGCCGGTGACGGTGACAGCGGACACGCCCGACACGCCGGTCAGCTCCGGGACGAGCTCGGTGCGCGCGATCCGCGCCGCCTCGTCGAGGGTCGTGAGGCCGACGCCCTGGACCGCGGCGACGATGACCGCCTGGGCGTTGATGTCGGACACGATGACGCGCGGCGTGACCCCGTCGGGGAGCGACGCAGCCTCGAGGTTCGCCTCGATCGCCGCCTTCGTCTCCTTGACGTCGATCCCGAAGTCGAACTGGGCGACGACGAACGTCAGGCTGTTCGCCGACGTCGAGTTCACCCCCTCGAGGCCGCTCACGCTCGAGACCGCGCGCTCGATCGGCTTCGTCACCTGTTCGGCGACGTCGCTCGCGCCGGCGCCCGGGTAGGTCGCGACGATCGTGAGGATCGGGAACTCGACGTCCGGGACGAGCTCCTGGCGGAGCTGGCCCCACGAGAAGACACCGGCGGCGAAGAGCCCGACGGCGAGGAGCAGCGTGACGCTGCGCTTCGTGATGGCGAGCTGGGTCAGGCGAGTCACGCGGATCCCCCCTTCGCGGGCTGTGCCTCTGGATCGGTGTGGACGGCCGATCCCGTCAGCGTGGTCGGCGATTCGGCAGAGCCGGCGTCGGCGGTCATCCCGGCCGCCGCACGATCGAGGATCTCGAAGGCCTCGACGACGGTCGCGAGGTCGGCGTCCGGGATGCGGCCGAGCAGCACGTCGAGCATCTGCCGGTTGAGCTCACGGAAGCGGTCGATGA
>JBFKVO010000261.1:0-2757 GCA_041639095.1 Candidatus Limnocylindrales bacterium
GCGGTGTCGGCGGGGGCGGTCATGCGCGTGCTCCGGTGCTGACGGGGTCGGGGACGGGTTCGGCGTCGGGGGCGCCCGATCCGGAGGCGCCGAGGGCGGGATCGTCGTCGGTGGCGGGCGGGAGGACGGCGGCGAGCGTCCGCGCGACGGCCGCGGCGAGCTCGACGGGGGTCCGGCCATCCCACTCGACGACGAGCGCGAAGCCGAGCGATCGGGCCACGCTCGCGGTGGACGGCCCGATGCAGATCGCGGGGAGCGCGCGTAGCCGGGATCCGGCGGCTTCGGGCGCGAGCGCGAGCAGGCCTCGAACGGCGGAACCGCTCGCGAACGCGAGGGCGTCGATCGGCGCCTCGAGCGCGTCCTCGAGCGCCGCCCGGGAAGGTGCGGGGCCCTCGATGGTGCGGTACCCGACGAGATCGACGACGGACGCGCCGCGGCGGGTGAGCCCGTCCGCGACACCGCGATCGGCGAGGTCGCCGCGCACGAGGACGACCCGGTCGCCGTCCGCGATCGGCAGCTCGGACGCGAGGGCCGCGCCGATCGGGCGTGCGGGCAGGAACGGCTCGATCCCGCGCGCCCGGAGCGCCGCCGCGGATCCCTCCGCCACGACGCCCCACCCGAGGACGGCCGGGTCGACGCCGGCCCGGTCGAGGGCGTCGAGTGCGACGCGGACCCCTGTCGGACTGGTCGCCACGAGCCATGCGCCCGTTGCCGCGGCCTCGGCGAGCGCGGTCCCGAGGGCACCTCCGTCCGGGTCGGGCCGGGTCTCGATCGTCGGGACGGCGATCCCGTCCATGCCCGCGGCCTCGAGTGCCGCGATCGTCGCCGCGGCGGCATCCGCGGGGCGGGTGACGAGGACGCGGGCCCGGGTCCGCAGGCGGACGACGCGCGCGGCCAGCTCCTTCGCGACCGCGAGGTGCTCGCTGACGGTGCCCTCCGCGGCGACGTGCACGACGCCGGCCCGGCGCCGGTCGCCGTCCGGCAGGGCGATCGCGCGCTCGGCAGCGGCGTGGAGGCGGATCACGTCTCCGGTGACCTCGCCCAGGGCGCCGATCGGCGAGCGGCACCCTCCCCCGGTCGCCGCGAGGAACGCCCGCTCAGCCTCCACCGCGACACGGCTCGGGGGCGCCTCGAGCAGGCCGAGGGACGCCCGCGTCCGCGCGTCGTCGGTCCGCGCCTGAAGGGCGAGGGCGCCCTGGCCGGGCGCCGGCACCGCGACGTCGGGCGGCAGGATCTCGTCGATCCGGTCGGCGCGTCCGAGCCGGGTCAGCCCGGCGACGGCGAGGACCAGGGCGTCGCTCCGGCCCTCGTCGAGCTTGCGCAGCCGGGTGTCCACGTTGCCGCTCAGCGGGTGGATCCGGAGGTCGGAGCGTACGGCGCGCAGGAACGCGGTCCGGCGGGGGCTGTCGGTGCCCACGCGGGCGCCGCGCGGGAGCGCGGCGAGGGTCGTCCCCCGGACACGGCAGACGAGCGCGTCGCGCGGGTCCTCCCGTGCAGTCCAGGCAGCGACGACGAGCCGCGGGTCCTCCGAGGTCGGCACGTCCTTGGCGCTGTGGACGGCTGCGTCGACCTGGCCGTCGAGCAGCGCAGCCTCGATCGCGGTCACGAAGGCCCCCTCGCCCCACGCGGTGTCGGGGGAGCGCTCGTCACCGGCGGTCGTGATCTCCACCAGCTCCGTCGCGATGCCGTGCTCGGCGAGGCGCGCGGCGACCCAGCGTGCCTGCACGAGCGCGAGGGCGCTCGCACGGGTGCCGATCCGGATCGGTCCGGAGGAGGGCGACGCCATCGGACCCGGGATCCCGCTCACAGGGCGAACAGGTCGCGGGCGGCGCGCTCGAGCTCGTCCGCCGGGTCGTCGCGCAGCGTCGTGAGCGGCGCATGGAGCAGCCCAGCGACGAGGCGCCGGCTCATCTGCTCGACGAGATCGCGGTCGTGGGGCGCCAGGTGCGGCAGGCGTCGGAGGAGGTGGTCCACCTCCGCGGCTCGCCGCGCCTCCGCCCGCTCGGTGAGCGCCCGGATCGCCGGGACCGCGTGGCGCCCGCGAAGCCACGCTTCGAACTCCCCGTCGGCATCGTCGATCAGGCGCTCGATCCGCCGGCGCAGCCGGTCGGCGATGGCGCCGCTGGGGCCGTGGGCGATGTCGTCGACCGAGACGTAGCGTCCGTCGAGTCGGCTCCGGACATCGTCGTCGAGGGCGGGAGGCGAGGAGATATCGACGAGGACGGGCCGCAGCTCGCCGAGGGAGCGCATGGCCTCGGGCTCGAGCCGCCACGGGCCGCCGATCGCGACGACGGCCCCGGAGATCGTGGCCGGCAGCGTGCCGAAGGGGACGGTGCTGCCGTCGACGTCGGCCGCGAGGGCGGCGGCGCGCTCCGGGTCGCGGTTGGTGACGATGACGGCCGCGCCCCGGCGAGCGGCGGCGAGAGCGGCAAGGCGGGCCATCCGGCCCGCGCCCACGACGAGCACCTGCCGACCGGCAGGGTCGCCGGCGATGTCCGCGACGCGATCGAGCGCGACGTCGGCGAGCGAGCGGACCGGGCCCTCGCGCCAGGCGCGGCTCTGCCGGCCGACGCGCAGGGCGAGCTGGAACAGGCGGTCGAGCTCCGGGACGAGGCCGGCGCGCCGGTGGGCCACCGCGTGGTCGGGTCCTGCGTACCCGCCGTCGAGCACACGCGCGCCGGCGAACTGGCGGTCGGCGATGCAGTCGCGCAACTGGTGCAGCACCTGGTCCTCACCGACGACGACCGAGTCGAGCCC
>JBFKVO010000262.1:0-2711 GCA_041639095.1 Candidatus Limnocylindrales bacterium
CGGGGCACGGCCGAGCGTCGTCTTCCGGGCGATCCGCGACTTCTGGGCGCTCCGTCTGCGCCTCTGGGCGGTGCGTCGGTCGGCGCTGTCGCGGGGACGCCCGATCGTCGGCGAGGGGGCCGGCCCCGCCTGACCGGCGCATACGCCGCGTGCCTCCCGAACGGCGACACTGGCCGGTCTGCCCGGGAGGGAGCCGTCAGCCCTTCCCCTTCCCCTTCCCGGACTCGCCCGGCTCCGATCCCGGCTCGCCCTGGTCCGCCTCGAGCGAGTTCACGAAGTCGCGGAACATGTCGAGCCGGGGGTCGACGACCGTCTCGCCGAGCGTCTCGAGCGGCGAGCCGACGTCCTCGTCCTCGTCTCCCTCGGCCAGCTCCGAATCGGCGCCGAGCGCCGCCTGGTCGAGGACCGCGGCCGCCGCGAAGATGCGGCCGTCGGTCCGGACCGCGAGGGCGAGCGCGTCGGATGGCCGCGAATCGATCTCGAACGTCGAGCCGTTGCGGGTCAGGACGACCCGGGCGTGGTAGGTCTCCTCCGCGAGCTCCGCGATGACGACGCGCTCGACGCGGACGCCGAGCTCCTCGAGGGTCGTCGCGAACAGATCGTGGGTGAGAGGGCGCTCCGGGGCAAGGCCCTGGAGGCGCATCGCGATCGCGCTCGCCTCCCACGGCCCGATCCAGATCGGGAGGTAGCGGTCGCGCGCGGCGTCCTTCAGGATGACGACGTGGCGGCTCGAGAGCATGTGCACCCGCACGCTCTCCACGACCATCTCGACGAGCGGCCCGGACATGTCGCGATTATCCCATGAGGGCCCGCGTCGGCGGCCCGGGTGCAGGCCGCGGCGCCACGACGCGGACCACCAGGCCGACCGCGACGCCGGCGACGAAGCCACCGATGTGGGCGAAGAACGCGATCCCGCCCTCGGCCTCGGTGATCCCGAGCGAGGTGATCCCGTCGACGAGCTGGAGCACGAACCAGAAGCCGAGGATGATCACCGCCCGGACCTCGATGAGCTGGTAGAAGAAGCCGAGGAAGACGAGCGACAGGACCCGCGCGCGTGGGTACAGCACGAGATAGGCGCCGAGGATCGCCGCGATCGCCCCGGACGCCCCGACGATCGGCACGTCCGAGCCCGGATCGATCGCCACCTGCGCGAGCGCCGCGATGACCCCGCCCGCGAGGTAGAAGAGGACGAACGGGATGCGCCCGAAGCGGTCCTCGATGTTGTTCCCGAAGATCCACAGGTAGAGCATGTTGCCGATGAGGTGCAGCCAGCCGCCGTGGAGGAAGATGCTCGTCACCACGCCGACCATGGCCGGCCCGACGTAGTCGCCGGCGGCGATGGCGCTCGAGACGTCGCGCGGGATCGCGCCCCACTGCCGGATGAAGGTCTCGAGGGCGATCATGCCGCCCGATTCGGCGACCCCGAGCTCGTAGGCGAACAGGATCGTCGCGACCGCCACGAGGACGAGCGTGACGATCGGCGTCCTGCGGGTCGGGTTCGCGTCCCGCAGCGGGATCACGGGGCGGGCGCCACCGATCCCGCAGGGCTCTCGCCAGGTTCGCCCGTCGCATCCGGCGACGCCGTGGGCGCCGAGCCGCCGATCGCCGCCTCGAGCGTCACCTGGTGGATCTTGTCGACCGAGATCCAGACGATCA
This sequence comes from Candidatus Limnocylindrales bacterium, assembly GCA_041639095.1. Lineage (GTDB taxonomy): Bacteria > Chloroflexota > Limnocylindria > Limnocylindrales > CSP1-4 > CAKKPP01. The sequence goes on from JBFKVO010000262.1 coordinate 1,657, forward strand.
CGTCGGGCTCGTCGTCGACCCCGGCGATGACGTACATGGAGCGCAGGTCCGTCCAGCCGCGCGCGTCGTCGGCGAGCCGGTACTGCTCGATGAAGCGGCCGTCGGCCTTGTCGAACGCGAGGATCCGGCGGTGCGCGGGATCGAATCCGTACAGGCGGCCGGTCCGCCGCGGCGTCCCCGAGGCGACGAGCGAGAACTCGGGCGGCTCGCGCAGGAGCGTGTCCTGCGGGAGTGTCACCTCCCAGCCGTCGCTCCGCCCGCTGACGAAGCGCTCGATGACGCCCGCCTCGACGACGAAGATGTCGCCGTCGATGTAGAGCGAGTCCATCTGCTCGACGGCTCGGGTCGTCGCCAGGCGCCCGGTCGGACGTGCCGGGAACCCGCTGCCGTCGGCGGCCGGCGAGTAGGCGAGGATCTGCTCCTCGGACGGCTCGATGACGTAGAAGTTGTAGAGGCCGGCCTCGGCGTTCCGGACGTACGTGCCGATACCGCGGACGTCGTCGCCCCAGCCGGTCGAGCCGTTGACGGGGATCCGCGCGAGCGTGCCCTTGCCCGACGCGTCGGCCGGGCGCCAGCGCCAGAGCGTGTTCTTCGCGTCGAGGATGAGCACGTCGGGTCCGCCGACGCCGAGGAAGCGGGGCTCCGCGGCGGTCCCCCCGGCCGCCTCCTGCCCGGCACGCAGGACGAGGGTCGCCTTGCCCTCCGCGAGGTCCACGCGGTACACCGACGCGGTGCCGATGTCGAGGACGTACGGCGTCGGGTCGCGATCCGGGCCGCGGATGATCTGGGCGAGATCGAACGGGGACTCGCCGCCCTCGAACGTGAACGCGACCGCGTCGCGGACGTCGGTCATCCCGCTGAGGCGGTCGATGCCCTCCACGATCTGCGCCCGCAGCGGCCGGGTCGTCGCGAGCGGGATCCCTGCGTCCTCCGCGTCGGTGAGGAACGCGTCAGCGTCGGTGAGGAGCGTGAGCGCCTTCTTCGGGTCGCTGTCGACGAGGTCGATGCCCGGTCCGAACACCTTGGCGAGGGCCTCACGGGCGTCGGACAGCGCC
>JBFKVO010000263.1:0-2655 GCA_041639095.1 Candidatus Limnocylindrales bacterium
AGGCTCCGGAACTCGCCGAACAGGTCGAACCCGGCGTTGTTGAACGCGGAGATGCTGTGGAAGGCGCCGAACCAGACCGCCTCGAACGCGCCACGACCGTGGCCGAGGAACGCCACGGTGAGGAGGATGGCACCGATCCCCTCGGCGACGATCGTGAACCAGGCGACGCGGCGCACCACGGCGCCGACGCTGCCGAGGTCGGGCGTGCCCGTGGACGCCTGGACGAGGACACGGTCGCGGAGACCGGTGCGCCGCCCCACGAGGAAGAACAGGAGGAGCGTCGAGCCGGTCATGAACCCGAACCCGCCGACCTGGATGAGGAGGAGCACGAAGGCGTGCCCGAACGGGCTCCAGTACGTGCCCGTGTCGACGACGACGAGGCCGGTCACGCAGACCGCGGACGTCGCCGTGAACAGCGCGTCGATGAACGGCGTCCACGCGCCTGACGCCGAGGAGATCGGGAGCATGAGGACGATCGTCCCGAGCGCGATGAGCGCGACGAAGCCGAGGATGAGCACGACCGCCGGCTGCGGCGGCCGGCGGACCGGGCGCGGCGGCTGGACGACGAAATCCTGGGGCTTGACGATCTCGACCCGGACGCGTCGATCGCCGATGCGCCGGCCGGGCCGTCCGGCGGTTCCCGTCACCCCCGGAGTCTAACGACGGGGCGCGCGGCGGGAGCGGTCGGGGGCGCGCCCCCGCCCGGCCGCCGTCGTCGCTCAGACCTCCTTGTACTCGCCCTCGACCGTCTCCTCGCCCTCGGGCGTCCCTTCCGCCTCGCCGGCGCCGCCCTCGCCCGTCCCGTCCTCCGTGCCGTTCGTGGAGCCGGCCTCGGACGCGGCCGCCTGGTAGGCGGCGGTGGACACGCGCTGGAGCGTCTCGGCGAGCGATGCTGCCGCGGACCGGACGGCCTCGAGGTCGGAGCCCTTCAGCGCCTCGCGCAGCGAGGAGATCTGGTTCTCGACCTCGACCTTGTCCTCGGACGAGACCTTGTCCCCGAGGTCGCGGATCGTCCGCTCGGCCTGGTAGGTCAGCTGCTCCGCCTGGTTGCGGGTCTCGACCTCCTCGCGCCGCGCGCGGTCCTCCTCGGCATGCTCCTGGGCGTCGCGGACCATCTGGTCCACGGCCGCCTTGTCGAGCATCGACGAGGCCGTGATCCGGACCTGCTGCTCCTTCGATGTCGCGCGGTCCTTCGCCCTCACATCGAGGATCCCGTTCGCATCGATGTCGAACGTGACCTCGATCTGGGGCACGCCGCGCGGGGCCGGCGGGATCCCGTCGAGGATGAACCGCCCGAGCGTCTTGTTGTCGGCCGCGAAGTCGCGCTCGCCCTGAAGGACGTGGATCTCGACCTGGCTCTGGTTGTCCGACGCGGTCGAGAAGGTCTGCGACTTCGAGGTCGGGATCGTCGTGTTGCGGTCGATGAGCCTCGTCATCACGCCGCCGAGCGTCTCGATCCCGAGCGACAGCGGCGTCACGTCGAGGAGAAGGACGTCCTTCACGTCGCCTGCGAGGACACCCGCCTGGATCGCGGCGCCGACGCCGACGACCTCGTCGGGATTGACGCCCTTGTGCGGCTCCTTCCCGGCGAACATCGCCTTGACCGCTTCGACCACGGCCGGCATCCGCGTCATCCCGCCGACGAGGATGACCTCGTCCACGTCCGCGGCCTTCAGACCGGCGTCCTTGAGGGCGGCCGCGACCGGCGCCTTCGTCTTCTCGATGAGGTCGGCCACGAGGTCCTCGAGCTTGGCCCTCGTGAGCGTCATCACGAGGTGCTTGGGCCCGGACGCGTCGGCCGTGACGTACGGGAGGTTGATCTCGGTCGAGGACGTCGAGGACAGCTCGATCTTCGCCTTCTCGGCCGCCTCCTTGAGCCGCTGGAGCGCCTGGGCGTCCTTCGAGAGGTCGATCCCCTGGTCCTTCTTGAACTCGGCGAGGAGCCAGTCGATGACGCGCTGGTCGAAGTCGTCGCCCCCGAGGTGGGTGTCGCCGTTCGTCGCCTTCACCTCGAAGACCCCCTCGCCGAGCTCGAGGATCGAGATGTCGAACGTGCCGCCGCCGAGGTCGTAGACGGCGATCTTCTCGTCGTGCTTCTTGTCGAGCCCGTACGCGAGCGCCGAGGCGGTCGGCTCGTTGATGATCCGCTTCACCTCGAGACCGGCGATCCGCCCGGCGTCCTTCGTCGCCTGGCGCTGCGTGTCGTCGAAGTAGGCGGGCACGGTGATCACCGCCTCGGTGATCTTCTCGCCGAGGTACGCCTCGGCGTCCGCCTTCAGCTTCTGGAGGATCATCGCGCTGATCTCGGGCGGCGTGTACGTCTTGCCGTCGGCGAGCTTCACGAGGACGCCGTCCGACTTGGGGTCCTTCTCGACCGCGTACGGGACGAGGCCCTTGCTGCGCTTCACCTCGGCGTCGTCGTGGCGCCGTCCCATGAAGCGCTTGATCGAGTAGACGGTGTTCGCCGGGTTCGTGACGGCCTGGCGCTTGGCGAGCTGGCCGACGAGCCGCTCCCCGGTCTTCGTGAACGCGACGACCGACGGGACGGTGCGCCCGCCCTCGGCCGAGGCGATGACGGTGGGCTCTCCGCCCTCCATGACGGCGACGACGGAGTTCGTCGTGCCGAGGTCGATGCCGATGATCTTGCCCATGGTC
>JBFKVO010000264.1:0-2654 GCA_041639095.1 Candidatus Limnocylindrales bacterium
CACGAACCGCCTCGTCGAGCGCGGCATCCTCCAGATCGTCGGCGTGACCGACCCGCTGAAGCTCGGCTTTCACCAGATGGCGATGATCGGCGTCCGTTGCGAGCGCGATCGCCTGATCGAGGTCGCCGAGGCGGTGGCCGAGATGCCCGAGGTCGACTATGTCGTGATCACGGCGGGCACCTACGATCTCCTCGTCGAGACGGTCTGCGAGGACAACGAGGCGCTCCTGCGCTTCCTTTCCGAGCGGCTGCGCACGATCGAGGGGGTCCGCGAGACCGAGACGTTCGTCTACCTGCGGATGGTCAAGCAGACCTACCAGTGGGGGACCCGCTGACATGGCTGCCCGCCGCCCACCGCAGCGCGCGTCCGGACGGTAGCCGTGACCTCGGAGCAGCTCCTTGCCGTGACGGCGGCGTTCGCGGTCGCGAACGCCGTGATCCTCCTGCTCCTGTTCGTCCGGCTGATGACGATGCCCGACGCCGGGCCCGCGCGCGTACCGCTCACACGGCCGGCAGAGGGGGGCGCGGGGATGGGCGCCGGGAACGGCGACGACGGCGTGGGAGTCGGGCGGGCCGGGAGCGCGCTGTCGCCCATCGCGTATCACCGGATCGTCCGGATCGCGGCCTGGTCGTTCATCATGGCGACCGCGGCGCTCGTCGCGGTGACCGGGCTGTGGCGCGAGGCGGAGGGCACGATCGCGCTCGTCCTGGGCGGGCTCGGCGTGTTCGTCCTCGTCGTCCACGACATCCTGCCCGACGAGTTCCTCGGCCTGCCCGGGTTCGTCCTGGAGGGCTCGGTGGCGGTGACCGTCGCGACCCTTCTCATGATGCTCACCGGCCGCGAGGAAAGCCCGTTCTTCTTCGTCTTTCCGCTGATCGTCGCGGGGGCGGCGCTGGTGATCACGACGCGCGCGACGCTCCTGCTGCTCGCCGGCGCGACGGCCGGGTACCTCGTCGCGGTCTTCCTCGGGCGGACCGCGTCCATCGAGACCGACTCGATCGCGCGCCTCGCGGTCAGCCTCGCGGCCCTCGTGCTGCTCGCCTACGTGGCCGTCGTCATCGCCCGCGAGCACCGGACGACCCTCGGCGCCGCCATGCGGCTCGCGACCCGCGATCCCCTCACGGGTCTCGTGAACCGCAGCGTCCTGTTCTCCGCCATCGAGCGCGAGATCGCGCGCAGCACCCGCTCCGGCCGGGGGTTCTGCCTGCTGATGATGGACCTCGACGAGCTCAAGGCGATCAACGACCAGTTCGGCCACTTCGAGGGCGATCGCGTCCTGCGCCAGGTCGGCGAGGTCATCCGCTCCGGCGTGCGACGGATCGACGTCGCGGCGCGCTACGGGGGCGACGAGTTCGTGGCGCTCCTGCCCGAGACGGACCCCACCGGCGGTTACGTGCTGGCCGAGAAGATCCGGCAGGGCGTCGCGGAGCTCGGGTCCACCGTCCTCGGGCGTCGCGCGACGCTGTCGGTCGGGGTCGTGAGCTGGCCGCGCGACGGGCGCACCGCCGACGAGCTCCTCGTCAGCGCCGACCAGGCGATGTACGCCTCGAAGCGCCTCGGACGCAACCGGGTCATGGGCGTGCCCGCCGCCGTCGGAGGCTGGGAGCGCCAGTCGGTGTAGCATCCGGCCATGCGACCCGACGACACGTCGCCCGCACCGCGGGGCTTCTCGACGCGCGCGATCAGGGCGGCATCGCGCGTCCCGTTCGTCCCGCAGACGCCCACGAGCGTGCCGATCTACCAGAGCGCGACCTTCGCGGCGTCCGACGCGGACGAGCTCGCCGAGGTCACGGCCGGTCGCCAGCCGGGCTTCTCGTACTCGCGGATCGACAACCCGACCGTCACCGCGTTCGCGGACGCCTACGCGGAGCTCGCCGGCGCGGATTCGGCCTTCGCGTTCGCGACGGGGATGGCGGCGATCCACGCGACGCTCGTCACCCTCGCCGGCGCCGGCGACCGGATCGTCGCCACCGCCGCGATGTACGGGTCGACGCGCTCGCTCCTCGCCGGCGTCCTCACCCGGCTCGGGATCCGGACGACGTTCGTGGACATCCGCGACCACGCGGCGGTCGAGGCGGCCCTCGCCGCCGAGCCGACCGCGGTCCTCTACGCGGAGACGCTCTCGAACCCGTCCATCGCCGTCGCCGACCACGCGGAACTCGCCGCGCTCGCCCACCGTCACGGGGCTCGGTATGTGGTGGACAACACCTTCGCGTCCCCGTACGTCTGCCGCCCGCTCGAGCACGGCGCCGACGTCGTCGTCGAATCGGCGACGAAGTTCCTCGGCGGCCACAGCGACGTGATGGGCGGTGTCGTCGCGGGCGACCGGGGCACGATCGCCGCGCTGCACGCCGTCCAGATCGATACCGGGGGATCGCTCGCGCCGCTCGCCGCGTTCCTCCTCCTGCGCGGGCTCCAGACCCTTGCCGTCCGCATGGATCGCCACAGCGCGAACGCGCTCGCCCTGGCCACGTGGCTCCGGGAGCGACCCGAGGTCACGTCGGTCGCGTACCCGGGGCTCGACGACCACCCGCAGCGCGATGTCGTAACCCGCCAGTTCCGGACCGGCGGCGGGATGCTCGCCTTCGAGCTTGCCGGCGGCCGGTCGGCCGGTCCCGCGTTCATCGACGCGCTCGGCGTCGCGGAGCTCACCG
>JBFKVO010000265.1:0-2638 GCA_041639095.1 Candidatus Limnocylindrales bacterium
CACCGGCCGCCCGGGCCGCCGCCGCGTCGGCGAACGAGCGAAGGATCGCGATGCCGTCATCCGAGCCGAGCAGTGCCTCGCTGGCGCGCTCGGGATGGGGCATGAGCCCGGCCACCGTGCCCGTCGCGTTCATCACGCCCGCGATCGCCCGGAGGCTGCCGTTCGGGTTCGCCGGGTCGAGTGCGGCGGGATCGTCGCCGGCCCGCTCGCCGGCGGCCGTGACGTACCGGAACAGGACCTGCCCATCCCGCTCGAGCGCGTCGAGGGTCGCTGCATCGGCGTAGTAGCAACCCTCGCCGTGGGCGATCGGCATCCGGAGTGGACCGGCGCGGGCCAGGAGGGCGGTGAACGGCGTGTCGAGCCGCTCGGCGGCGATGTGGACATCGCGGCCCAGGAACCGCAGGCCGCGATTGCGCAGGAGGGCGCCTGGGAGGAGACCCGCCTCGGCGAGGACCTGGAACCCGTTGCAGATCCCGAGGACGAGCCCGCCGCCGTCGGCGAACCCGGCCACGGCCCGCACGATCGGCGAGAACCGGGCGATGACCCCGGCGCGCAGGTAGTCGCCGTAGGCGAAGCCGCCGGGCAGGATCACGGCGTCGATCCCGTCGAGCGAGGCCTCCTCGTGCCAGAGCGCGACCGGCTCGGCGCCGACGAGCGCCAGCGCGTGGAGCGTGTCGCGATCGCAGTTCGAGCCGGGGAACACGGCGACGCCGATCCGTGGCGGCATCTCAGCCCTCCTCCGCCCCGGCGTGCACGATCGACGACGCGCCGCCGATCGCCTCGACGGTGTAGACCTCGATGAGCGGGTTCGCGAGGAGCTCCGCGGCGAGCCGGTCGGCGATCGCCCGTGCCGCTCCCTCGTCCGCGGCCTCCACGGTGAGCTCGACCCGCCGTCCGACGCGGACGTCGCTCACGCCGTCGATCCCGAGATGCCCGAGGCTCCCCTCGACCGCGCGCCCCTGCGGGTCGAGGATGCCGGGCTTCGGCAGGACGTTGACCGCGAACCGATGGCTGCTCATGGGCCGACGACATCCTCCTCGAGATACCGGGCGAGGCGCGCACCGGTGATGCGCTCGAACGCCTCGACGTAGCGGGCGCGCGTCCCGGCGACGACCTCGGCGGGCAGCTCGGGACCAGGATCGCGCTTGTCCCAGTCGAGCGTCTCGAGCCAGTCGCGCACGAACTGCTTGTCGAAGCTCGGCTGGGGACCGCCCGGCCGGTACGCGGCGGCATCCCAGAACCGCGACGAGTCGGGTGTGAGGACCTCGTCGACGAGCAGGAGCTCACCCGTCCGCGGGTCGAGCCCGAACTCGAACTTCGTGTCGGCGAGGAGGATCCCCGCGCGCTCGGTCGCCGCGGCACCATGCAGGTACAGTCGCAGGGCGACATCCCGGACCCGCTCCGCGAGCGAACCGCCGACGAGGGTCACCATCGCATCGAAGTCGATGTTCTCGTCGTGCTCGCCGGGCGGGGCCTTCGTCGCCGGAGTGAGGATCGGCTCCGGGAGCCGTTCGCCCTCGACGAGCCCGGCCGGCAGCCGCACGCCGCCGGTCGCCCCGGACTCGCGGTAGTCCTTCCAACCCGAGCCCGCGAGGAAGCCACGCACGACGACCTCGACCGGCAGGACGTCGGCGCGCCGGACGACCATCACCCGGCCCCGCAGGTCGGCCCGCACGTCGTCGGGCACCGCCTCCGCCGGGACGGCGGCCGGATCGGTCGCGACGAGGTGGTTCGCGACGATCGACCGCGTGTCCGCGAACCAGTGCCGCGACAGGCCCGTGAGGACGCGGCCCTTGTCCGGGATCGGCGTCGGCAGGACGACGTCGAACGCCGAGAGCCGGTCCGACGCCACGAGGACGATGCGGTCGGGACCGGCCTCGTACAGGTCGCGCACCTTGCCGGCGCGAAGGAACGCCGCGGCGGCGGTCACGCTGCCCCACCCCGTGCCGGCGCGAGGCGGTCGAGCCGGCCGATGATCGCCTCGACGTGGCGGAGCGCGGCGCGGTCGTCGAAGCACGCATCGAGGCGTTCGAGGCTGAGCTTCGTGGCGACCGCGGGATCGAGCGCGAGGAGATCGCGCAGCGGCCGCCGCTCGTCGGACGCCTGGAGCGCGGCCCGCTGGACGATCGCGTAGGCGTCGTCGCGCGCGAGGCCGCCCTCGTCGACGAGCGCGACGAGGACCCGGCTCGACGCGTGGAGGCCGAGGCCGCGCTCGATGTTCTCGCGCATCCGGTCCGGCCGGACGACGAGCCCCTCGACGAGCGCCGTCATCGTGACCAGCGCGTAGTCGAGGACGATCGTCGCGTCCGGCAGGATGACGCGCTCGGCCGAGGAATGGCTGATGTCGCGCTCGTGCCAGAGCGGCTGGTCCTCGAGGGCGACGTGCGCGTAGCCGCGCAGCAGGCGGGCGAGGCCCGCGATCCGCTCCGAGCGGATCGGGTTGCGCTTGTGGGGCATCGCCGACGAGCCCTTCTGGCCGGTCGCGAACGGCTCCTGGAGCTCACCGATCTCGGTGTGCTGAAGGTTGCGGATCTCGGTCGCGAACCGCTCGAGGCTGCCGCCGAGGACGGCGATCGCAACCAGGAGGGCGGCATGGCGGTCGCGCTGGACGATCTGCGTGCTGACCGGGTCGACGCGG
>JBFKVO010000266.1:0-2637 GCA_041639095.1 Candidatus Limnocylindrales bacterium
CGCCCGGCCGCGGCGCTCGCCGCCGCGAGCAGACCATCGAGGGTCCGTCCGTTCCCCGCGGTGACGGCGACGCGCAGGCGCGCCGCCGCGGACGCGAGCGCCGCCGGGACCGGGTAGAGGACGAGGATCGGCAGCCGTATCCCGGCCTGCCGGAGCTGCGCCGCCTCGTCGTATGCGGCGACGCACAGGCCGTCCGCTCCGGCGTCGGCGAGCGTCCGGCTGACGGCGACGGCGCCATGTCCGTAGGCGTCGGCCTTCACGACCGGCTCGATCCGCACCTCCGGCCCGACCATCCGCCGGATGGCCGCCAGGTTCCCGGCGATCGCGTCGAGGTCGATCTCGAGCCACGCCAGCCGCGGCAGCGGCGGCAACCCGGCGGCGGCGAGCCTGTCCTCGATCGGCGGTCGCGCCATGCGGCTCAGCGCCGCGATGGCTCGCCGCCCGAGCGACGGGCGCCGAAGCCCACGGGCGAATCGGCGGCCCGTTCCGCGACGTGTGCGAGGCGCCGCCGTGCGAGCGCGATCGCGTCGGGCAGGTCCGAGGCGATCAGCCCCGCGTCGCCGAACCGCTCGCGGACCAGCTCGCCGGCGATCCCGTGAAGGTGGACGCCGAGGCGAGCCGCGTCGAACGGGGCTGCGCCCTGCGCGAGGAGTGCCCCGATCGCGCCGGCAAGGACGTCGCCGGTCCCGCCCGACGCGAGCGCCGGGTTCTCGAAGTCCGCGATCGCGGCGTCGCCGTCCGGCGGCGCGACGACCGTCCGCGCCCCCTTCAGGACGACGACCTGGCGCCAGACGCGCGCCGCGTCGAGCGCGGCCGCGACGCGTGCGGCGTCGTCGTCCACGAGATCGCCGTCGTCCGAGCGCCCGGACCCGGCGCGGAGCCGCGCGAACTCGCCCGGGTGCGGGGTGAGAACGCACGGCCGGCGCGCCTGCTCCCACCAATGGTCGGTCGCCGCGAGCGAGCGGAGCGCCTCGGCATCGAGGACCGCCGGCGACGGCGCCGGCCGACCCGTGTCCGCGGCGCCGTCGTCCACCTCACCGCTCGCGGCCACGATCGCCCGCACGAGGTCGGCGGTCGCGCGGCCCGGCCGGAGCCCGGGGCCGACGACGAGCGCGTCGTGCTCGTGGTCGAGGATCCGGGCGAGCGCCGGCTCCGGGTCGATCTCCTCCACGTCGTCCTCGGGCAGCGCCATGGTCGTCGCCTCGACGACCTTCGCGGCGAAGAGCGGCTGGAGCGATTCGGGCACCGCGAGCGTCACGAGCCCGGCGCCGGCGCGCGCCGCCCCACGGCAGACGAGGAGCGCCGCGCCCGCGTAGTCGAGCGAGCCTGCGACGACGAGGAGCTTCCCGAACGTGCCCTTGTGGCCGCGCGCCGGCCGCGGCGGGAGCAACGCCGAGGCGAGCTCGTCGTCGATGGGCTCCGCACCCTCGACGCGCGGGCGGGGATCCGTCCGGCGGCCGAACCCGGCGGCGGAACGCTCAGCCACCGCTCGACCCCTCGTCCGGCGGCACGCCGGCCGCCATCGCCCGCATTCGCTCCATGCGGGCCAGGAGGCGGCGCTCGCGGTCGTCGAGCCGCTCCTCGATGTCGAGCGGGAAGACATAGCGTCCGCCCTCGGAACGGATCCCGAACGCGATCGCCACCGCGTAATCCGCCTCGTGGCTGATCGACACCGCGATCCGCTCCATCCCGAGCTGGTCCGCCCGCTGCGCGGCGCGGCCGTGGAGGCGGACCGCGGGCTGCCCGGTCGGGAGGCGCTCGATCTCGATGTCGCGCCAGCCGATGCCCCGGACGCCGAGGCCGAGGACCTTGCTGACCGCCTCCTTCGCCGCCCAGCGGCCGGCCATCGTCTCGGGCCGGTCGCGGACGTAGCGCTGCTCGGCCGGCGTCAGGACGCGCCGGCTGAACCGCGCGCCGAAGCGGGCGAGCGTGGCCCGGATCCGGTCGACCTTGATGATGTCGATGCCGAGCTCGGTCGTGCCGGGCGGGACGATGGCGGCGGACGCGGCAGTGGCGCCCGTGCGGCCTGCCGGATCCGGCCGGGCGCCCATCGCCTACTCGACCGTGACCGACTTCGCGAGGTTGCGCGGCTGATCGACGTCGGTGCCGCGCGCGACGGCGACGTGGTACGCGAACAGCTGGAGCGGGATGACCGCAAGGACCGTCGAAAGCGCCTCGTGCGTGTCGGGGACCCAGCAGACGTCGTCGGCGATCCGCTCGATGCCCTGGTCGCCCTCGGTCGCGACCGCGATGACGCGCGCGTCCCGGGCGCGGCCCTCCATGACGTTGCTGACGAGCTTGTCGTAGACGGACGAGCGCGTCGCGACGGCCACGAGCGGGCACTCCGCATCGAGCAGCGAGATCGGTCCGTGCTTCAGCTCGCCGGCCGCGTAGCCCTCGGCGTGGACGTAGCTCACCTCTTTCAGCTTCAGCGCACCCTCGAGCGCGGCCGGGTACGAGGCCCCGCGACCGACGAACATGAACCCACGCGAGTTCACGTAGCGGCGGGCGAGGTCCGCCGCGGTCGGGGCGTTCAGGGCCAGCGCGTGCTCGGCCGCCTCGGGCAGGCCGCGGAGGGCCGCGCCGAGCGCGAGCTCGTCCGCCTCAGCGAGCGTCCCGCGCAGTTTCGCGATCGCC
>JBFKVO010000267.1:0-2628 GCA_041639095.1 Candidatus Limnocylindrales bacterium
ATCTGCCCGCCGACGGCCGCCAGCGCGCGATCATCGAGAGCGTCACGCCCCAGGTCGACGGCGGCCGCTTCCCCGCCAAGCGCTACCTCGGCGACACCGTCGTCGTCGAGGCCGACGCCTTCGCCGACGGGCACGACGTCGTCACCGTCCGCCTGCGTCATCGCCCGCCGGGCGCCGACGAGTGGATCGAGCTCCCGATGGAGGCGCTCGGCAACGACCGCTGGCGGGCCTCGTTCAAGGTCGAGACGCTCGGTCGCCATGCGTACACCGTGGCCGCGTGGGCCGACGCGTGGGCGAGCTGGCGGCGCGACCTCCGCAAGCGCCTCGACGCGGGCCAGGACGTGGCCATCGACCTCCAGATCGGGGCCGCGCTCGTGGACGGCGCCGCGATCCGCGCGAAGGCCGTGCGCGCGAAGGACGATGCGAAGGCGCTCGCCAACTGGGCGGCCGCGCTCCGCGGGGAGCATCCGCGCGACGACCGCGCGGGCCGCGCCCTCGACGAGGTCCTCGACCGGCTGATGAGCACGTACGCCGACCGCGTGCACGAGACCCTCCACGAGCCGTTCCTCGAGATCGCGGTCGAGCCCGAGCTCGCGCGGTTCTCGACCTGGTACGAGCTCTTCCCCCGTTCGGCCTCGCCCGACCCGAAGCGCCACGGCACGTTCAAGGACGTCGTCAAGCGTCTGCCGTACATCGCCGGGCTCGGCTTCGACGTCCTCTACCTCCCGCCGATCCACCCGATCGGGCGGACGTTCCGGAAGGGCCCGAACAACGTCACCGAGTCCGGCCCCGACGACCCCGGTGTGCCGTGGGCGATCGGCGCCGCCGAGGGCGGCCACGACGCGATCCACCCCGAGCTCGGGACGCCGAAGGACTTCCGGGCGCTCGTGAGCGCCGCCGAGAAGCAGGGCATCGCGGTCGCACTCGACATCGCGTTCCAGGCGTCGCCCGACCATCCCTGGGTGACCGAGCACCCGACGTGGTTCCGCCAGCGCCCCGACGGGACGGTCCAGTACGCGGAGAACCCGCCGAAGAAGTACCAGGACATCTACCCGTTCGACTTCGAGTCGGAGGACTGGCCGGGGCTGTGGGCCGCCCTCGAGGGCGTGCTCCGTCACTGGATCGCCCAGGGCGTGCATGTCTTCCGGGTCGACAATCCGCACACGAAGGCGTTCGCCTTCTGGGAGTGGGCGATCGGCCGGATCAAGGCCGACCATCCCGAGGTGATCTTCCTGTCCGAGGCGTTCACCCGGCCGCGGATCATGTACCGGCTCGCGAAGCTCGGCTTCACCCAGTCGTACACGTATTTCACGTGGCGGACGAACAAGGACGAGCTCGCCGACTACTTCGTCGAACTGTCGAGCCCGCCGGTGTCCGAGTTCTTCGGCCCGAACTTCTGGCCGAACACGCCGGACATCCTCCACGCCACGCTCCAGGAGGGCGGCCGGCCGATGTTCCAGGCGCGCTACGTCCTCGCCGCGCTGTCGATGCCGAACATCGGGATGTACGGGCCCGTCTACGAGCTCGGCGTGAACACGCCGCGCGAACCCGGCAGCGAGGAATACCTCCACTCCGAGAAGTACGAGCAGCGGACGTGGGACCTCGACGACCCGGCGAGCATCGCGCCGCTCATCACGCGGGTGAACGAGATCCGCCGCGAGCACCCGGCGCTCCAGCGCAACGGCGGCCTCGCGATCCACCCGATCGACGACGAGCAGCTCATCGCCTGGTCCAAGCGGACCGAGGACCGCACCGACCGGGTGCTGACGATCGTCAGCCTCGACCCGACAGGGGTGCGACGCGCGACGCTCGAGCTCCAGACCTATGACCTGTGGCTCGACCCCGACCGTCCGATCGAGGCCGAGGATCTCCTGACGGGCGAGGTCGTCGCCTTCGACGGCGACCGGCTCGCGGTCGAGATCGACCCGGCGACGATGCCGGCCCGGATCCTCGCGATCCGGGGGCAGGCGTGACGCCGATCCGGGTCGCCGCCTGATGGCGACCGCCGCCCCGCCCCGGTCGCGCCGCGCGAAGCCGCCCGGCGACCGCGACGGCTCGCGCCCGGCGGGTGCCCGGACCGTCCGCCGCGCGACCGCGGGTTCCCGGGCCGCGCGCAGCCGCGCCCTCGGCGACGAGGCCCGCTGGTACAAGGACGCGATCATCTACGAGGTTCCCGTCCGGGCCTTCCGCGACAGCAACGGCGACGGGATCGGCGACTTCCGGGGGCTCACCGAGAAGCTCGACTACATCCGCGACCTCGGCGTCACGGCGATCTGGCTCCTGCCGTTCTACCCGTCCCCGCTCCGTGACGACGGCTACGACATCGCCGACTTCACCGCGGTGCACCCGTCGTACGGGACGCTCCGCGACGTGCGCAGCTTCATCCGCGCCGCACACGCCCGCGGCCTGCGCGTCATCACCGAGCTCGTCTGCAACCACACGTCCGACCAGCACGCCTGGTTCCAGCGGGCGCGCCGCGCGAAGCCCGGGTCGAGCGCACGGGATTTCTACGTCTGGAGCGACACGCCCGACCGCTACGCCGACGCGCGGATCATCTTCACCGACACCGAGACCTCGAACTGGACGTGGGACCCGGTCGCGGGCGCCTATTACTGGCACCGCTTCTTC
>JBFKVO010000268.1:0-2607 GCA_041639095.1 Candidatus Limnocylindrales bacterium
CCGGCTCGGCTGCGGCTCGACGGCGGCTCAGCGGCATGGGCACCTCCGGGGCACCTCCGGCCGCGGCCGTGCGGAACCCCCAGATATCAGCCCGGTGCATAGGGTCCAGCGAATCTCGACCGAGGGCGGCGACCCGGGGCCTCACTTCGCCCGATCCGTGCACGACACGGGCGGAAACCGGTCGCTCCGGTGGGCGTCGGGCTGGCTGCGATGCATGGGGCGCATATCTGGCGGGTGGGGAGAGCCGAGGCGTCGCGGCTCGTCCGCTGCGGGCCGCTTTCCGAGTCAGCCTTCGATCCGCTCGACGATCGTGGCGATCCCCTGGCCGACGCCGATGCACATCGTCGCGAGGCCGTAGCGGCCGCCGGTCCGCGCCAGCTCGTGGACGAGCATCGTCACGAGGCGGCCGCCGCTCATCCCGAGCGGGTGCCCGAGCGCGATCGCGCCGCCGTTCACGTTGACCTTCGCCGGGTCGAGGCCCAGGTCGTCGATGCAGACGAGCGACTGCGACGCGAACGCCTCGTTCAGCTCGACGAGGTCGAGGTCCGCGACGTCGAGGCCGGCCCGGACTAGCGCCTTGCGGGTCGCGGGGACGGGGCCCACGCCCATGACCGCGGGATCCACGCCGGCCACGGCCGTCGACACGATGCGCGCCATCGGCCTCAGCCCGAGCTCGCGCGCTCGAGACGCCTCCACGACGAGGACCGCCGACGCACCGTCGTTGATGCCGGACGCGTTGCCGGCCGTGACCGACCCGCCATCCCGGAACGCCGGGCGCAGCTTCGCGAGCGCCTCGGCCGAGGTGTCGGCACGGGGGTGCTCGTCGCGCTCGACGACGACCGGATCGCCCTTTCGCTGGGGCACGGGCACCGGGACGATCTGCGACTCGAAGCGGCCAGCATCGATCGCCGCGACGGCCCGCTGCTGGCTCTCCAGCGCGAACGCGTCCTGCCGCTCGCGCGGGACACCCCAGCGCTCGGCGACGTTCTCGGCGGTCTCGCCCATGGAGTACGGGTAATGGGCCTCGGCGAGCTTCGGGTTGACGAACCGCCAGCCGAGCGTCGTGTCGTACATCTCGCGCTCGCCACGATCCCAGGCGGCGGGCGCCTTGGCCAGCACGTAGGGGGCGCGTGTCATCGACTCGACACCGCCCGCGATGAACACGTCGCCATCGCCGACCGCGACCGCGTGGGCAGCCGAGTTGATCGCCTGGAGGCCGGAGCCGCACAGCCGGTTGACGGTCAGGCCCCCGACCTCGACCGGGAGCCCGGCGAGAAGGACGGCCATCCGGGCGACGTCGCGGTTGTCCTCGCCGGCCTGGTTCGCGCAACCGAGGATGACGTCCTCGATCGCCGCGGGATCGATCCCGGTCCGATCCACGATCGCGCGGATGACGAGGGCCGCGAGATCGTCGGGGCGGACGGATGCGAGCGCCCCGCCGTACCGCCCGATCGGGGTGCGGACGGCGTCGACGATCCAGGATTCGCGGAGGGGTCGGTGCTGGTCGCGGGTCATGGCTGGATGGTAGCGCGGGCGACCCACTCGAACGGCCCCCACGGGTGGCCGGCCCCGAGGCGCATCGCGCGGTCGATGTCGGCGGCCGTGGCGACGCCGTCGGCCTGGGCTCGCCCCGCCTCCGCCACGATCGCGGTCACGATGCGCGCGGCGATGTCCGCCGCCGCGAGGCGGGCTCCCGGCGCCTTCCCGGCGAAGTCCGGTGCTGGTCCCGTGGCGCGGCCGGCCTCGTAGCGGTAGAAGCCGCGGCCGGTCTTGCGGCCGAGGTGGCCCGTCGCGACGAGGCGCTCCTGGACCGGGGACGGGCGGAAGCGCTCGGCCTCGGGCACGGCGGCGCCCCCGAACCCCTCGAAGATGCCGCGCGCGGCGGCGAGGTTCACGTCGAGCCCGACGAGGTCCATGAGCGCGAAGGGGCCCATCGGGAAGCCGGCCGCGACGACGGCCGCGTCGATCTCCTCGACCGTGCCCGCGCCCGCCTCGAGCATCCGGAGCGCCTCGAGCGTGAACGGGCGGTTGACGCGGTTGACGATGAAGCCCGGGCTGTCGGTCGAGCGGACCGGCGTCTTCCCCCAGCGCGTGACGACGTCGGTGGCGCGGGCCACGACGTCCTCGTCCGTGGCCAGGGGGGCGACGACCTCGACGAGCTCCATGATCGGGGCGGGGTTGAAGAAGTGGAGTCCGAGGACGCGCTCCGGGCGCGCGGTGGCCGCTGCGATGTCAGCGACGCGGAGCGCGCTCGTGTTCGTCGCCAGGATCGTGTCGGGCCCGGCGATCGTGTCGACGCGGGCGACGAGGTCGCGCTTCACCGCGAGATCCTCGACGGCGGCCTCGAGAACGAGCGACGCGTCGGCCACTGCCTCGTCGAGCGCGTCGGCGAGCACGAGCCGGCCGAACCGGCCCTCGACCCAGTCGTCGATCGAGTCGGCGTCGAGCTCGAGTCGCGCCGCCCGCCGGGCGAGGCCCTCCTGGATCCGCCCCGGCGCCCGGGCCCGTGCTGCCGCCTCCACGTCGAACAGCCGGACGTCGTCCCCGGCCTCGAGGGCGACCTGGGCGATCCCCGTCCCCATCGTCCCGGCACCGAGGATCGCCACC
>JBFKVO010000269.1:0-2607 GCA_041639095.1 Candidatus Limnocylindrales bacterium
CTCGGCATGCTGGCGCGCCGCCCGTTCCGCGCGCCGACGCGCGGATCGCTCCATCGCGTCCTCGCCGGCGAGCCGCGCCTCGCGGTCGTCGCGCCGGCCGCGGTCGCTCCGATCGTCCGAGTGGTAGCCGGGCTCGTCTCCCGCGTCGGCGTCCTCGTCGTCATCGTACTCGTCGTCCTCGTCGTCCGCGCCCTCGACGTGCGCGTCCGCGTCGTCGCGGTACGCCTCGTCGCGGTACGAGCCGCGGGGGGCTGCGTCGGGTCGGGTCGCCGCCAGTGCCGCGAGGGAGTCGGACGCCTCGTCGGCGCCCTCGGGCTCGGGCTCATCGGCGCCGGGTCGCTCCCAGAAGCCGGCCGGGCCGGTGCTTCGAGGGGCCGTGGACGCGTTCGGATCCCCCGTCGCCCAGGGCGGCGGTGCGTTCCACTCGCGCCGCGGGGCGCGCGGCGGTGTCGGCGGTGTCGGCGGGGTCACCTCCGACCGATCCCGCTCCGGCCGCGTGAGGTCCGGGCGGGCGGCGGCGGCCTCGCGTCGCGCCCAGTCCTGGAACGTCGGGCAGACCGCGAACGCGCTCGAGAGGCAGTATGCCTCCTGGTGAGCGAGGGCCCGCTGGGCCGGTCGGACCTCCGCGTAGCAGCGATGCCGATGGTCGGGGCTGGGCGACCGCGCGTCGCGGTCATCCTCGAGCGCGACGAACGGGCAGGCCGGTGCGCCGTCGACGATGGGCAGCCCGCGGTCGGTCATCGCGGCGATGATACTCGGCGTGGAACCAGCCGAGCCGCCCCGTCGTCACCAGCTCATGCCGACGTCCTCGCGTCCCGCACGCCAGTGGCGGCCCGGACCTCGCCCGGGCCTGCGGTCGGCCGTCGCGCTGCTCGTCGCGGCGAGCGCGCTGCTTGTCGGCGCGTGCGGTCTCCTCGCGAGCTCGACTCCGAAGCCGCCCCTCGCGCTGCCGACCCCGTCCTGCGGCGGGGTGAAGATCCTCATCGAGGGCGCGCTTCCATGCGAGAAGGTGGTCGAGATCGCCATCCGGACGCTCAACGACATGGCGCCCGAGCACCTCGCTCGGGGCGTCGAGCGGATCGACGTCGAACTGGCCGGCTGTCCGACCGGCGAGGTGCCGCCGCAGGTCGACTGCGGCACGAACGACTTCGCCCAGTTCGTGACCGTCACGTTCGGACCGTCACCGCCCGGGGGCCCGATCGAGCCATCGCTGACGGTCGTCGTCGCACCGGTGAGCGGCGACCTCCTCGGGATCGTCAACCCGCTCGTGCGCTAGGCGCGCTCGTCGCGGGCGGATGCGTTTGACAGCCTCCGCGCGGGCTCGGACACTCAGACGACCGAACGACCGAACGACCGATCGGTCGAGGTCCCGAATCTCATCGATGCCCGGAGGAGGTCCCATGTCCGCCCTGACCCGCTGGCTCGCCCCGAAGACCGTCGCCCGTGCCCACTGCGACATCCCCTGCGGCATCTACGACCCGCACGGGGCGGAGATCGCGGCCCGCACCGTCGCCCGGATGGTCGAGCTCATCGGCCAGCTTCCCGCCGACGCCTCGTCGGTCGCCGATCGGAACAAGTTCGCCCGCTACGTCGCGGTCAAGGAGCAGCACGCCGAGCTCGTGAAGCGCGAGGTCCAGATCATCTGGAGCGACTACTTCAAGCCGGAGCACCTCGAGGCGTTCCCGGACCTCCACACGACGGTCTGGAACATCCTCAAGCTCGCCGGCAAGAACAAGCAGAACGTCGATGCCGAGGCGGCCGCCCAGCTCGAGGCCGAGGTGAAGTCGTTCGGCGAGATGTTCTGGGCGACGAAGAAGTAGGTCGGACCACGGCCTCCGCACGCGGCGGGCCGCCGCGCCCACGCCCGCGCCCCACACCCCTCCGCGCCCGCCTCCGCGGCCCGTGGCGGATCGTCGTCGAGGAGGCGTCGATGCTGCCCGCGATCGCGCCCGGCGATTGGCTGCTCGTCGACCCGACCGTCGGGCGCTGGCCGCGGCGCGGGACGGTCGTGCTCGTGCGCCAGCCCGACGACGGCGGCCTGTCGATCAAGCGCATCGCCGGCGGGCCCGGCGACATGGTGCCGTTCGCCGAGGGCTACCTCCACCTGGCCGACGACGAGGCGTGGCTCCTCGCGGACGCGACGGCCGACGAGACGGCCGCGGCCGGGTTCGGGCCGCCGATCGATTCGCACCGCTTCGGGCCGGTCGTCGTGGACGATCTGCTCGGCCGTGTCTGGTTCCGCTACGGGCCTCCGGGGCGCCCGATCGGCCGGATCGCCGCGACGCCGCATGGCGTGCCGGACCTCGCGCAGCCCGCCGGCACCGTCCCGGGCGACGCACCGGGGAGCGGCGAGCCGCCGGGGCCGCCCTAGACTCGGCCCATGAGCGCGAACACGTTCGATCCCGAGGCGCCCCTCGCCGGCCCGCCCGAGCCGTGGGCGGCCACGGACATGCCGTCGCTGCGCGACGGGCCGCCGTACCACATGACCGAGATGATCGCGGCCGAGGCCGGGTTGGCCCAGCGCGTCCTCGCGCGCCTCGCCGACGCCGAAGGCGCCGCGGCGCGGCTCGCGACGGTGCTGCGCGGCGCGGCGACGGCCGGGACGCC
>JBFKVO010000270.1:0-2546 GCA_041639095.1 Candidatus Limnocylindrales bacterium
GTGATGTCCATCGGCGCAGCGAAGTACAGCTCGAGATTGCCCTGGCTCTTCTCCCACCACAGCTGCTGGGCCATCATCCAGATGACGTTCAGCCAGAACGCGGTCATCGCCCCGCCGATGACGACGAAGCCGACGTACTCGGGCGGCGCGTCGATCGCGCGGTAGACGAACACGAACGCCGACGTCGCGAGGAACGGCAGCAGGATCTCGAAGAACACCCACGACTTCTCGCGGAACAGGCCGGTGACGCGCGGATAGGCGCGGCCGCCGACCGTGCGCAGGTTCGTGAGCGCGACCTGGCGACGCGACCACGCGGCCGACTCCGCGGGGCTTCCGCCGATCCGGCGTGCGAAGGCGCTCATCCGGCGTGGGCCTCGACCTGCGGCTCGGCCTGGACGCCGCTGTCCGGGCCACCGGCCTCGGGATCGTCCGGGCCTTCCTCGTCGTCGAAGCCGCGACCGACGAGCTCGACGAAGACGTCCTCGAGCGTCGGCTCCGACTTGCGCAACGAGACGATCTGCGACCCGAGGCCACCGAGCGCCCCGACGACGCCGCCGAGGGCCGTGTCGTCGGCGAGGACGAGGTTCACCGCGACCACCTGGCGATCGGCGTCGCGGCCGTCGTCGGACGCCGCGATCGCGGCGCTGAGGACGCCGGGCAGCTGCGCGAGGGCGGCCGGGCCGCCGTCGAGGCGGTCGAGCTCGAGCCGGAAGATCGACTCGGACTGGACGCGGCGCTTGAGCTCGTCAGGCGTGCCGATGGCGAGGATCCGGCCGTGGTCGACGATCGCGATCCGCTCGCACAGCTCGTCCGCCTCGGCCATGTAGTGGGTCGTCAGCAGCACCGTGCGACCGTCGACGGCGCCCTTCCAGTCGAGGATGAGCTCGCGGATCGCGCGCGCCGCGGACACGTCGAGCCCGAGCGTCGGCTCGTCGAGGAAGAAGATCCACGGGTCGTTGAGGAGGCCGCGGACCATGTTCATCTTCTGGCGCTCGCCGGTGGACAGGGTGCTCACGCGCTGGAGTCGCTGCTCCCCGAGTCCGACCGCCTCGATGAGCTCGTCGACCCGCCGCCAGCCGTCGCGCCGCGCGAGGCCGTAGAACTGGCTGAACATCCAGAGCTGCTCGCGGACCGTGAGGATCCCGTAGCCCGACTGCTCGCCGCCGGCGACCATGTTCATGATCCGGCGGATCTGCTTCGTCTCGCGCTCGACGTCGAATCCGAACACGCGGGCCGTCCCCGACGACGGCAGGAGGAGCGTGGTCAGGATCTTGATGAGCGTCGTCTTCCCGGCGCCGTTCGGTCCGAGCAGGCCGAAGAACTCGCCCGGGCGGACCTCCAGATCCACGCCGCGCAGGGCGACGACGGGCGCCGGCTTCGCGTCGTAGACGCGGTGCAGGCCCCGGACGTCGATCGCCGGTGCGAGGTCGGCGGACGCGGACATGGTGCTCCCTGGGGGGTCGGCCGAGTGGAGCCGGCAGTATACGCCTCTCCCGAGCCGAGTCACCACGACCGTCGAACGCGTGGAAGACGGCCATCGAACAGGCGACGGGGCCTGAGGGTGGGCGTTCGCGGGGCCGGGACGATCGCGGATGCGCCGGGCGGGCGCGGTCAGCGACGCGAGGCGAGCTCGACCGCGAGGAGGGCGGCGACCCGGGCGTCGTTGACGATGAGCGCGGTGTTCGCGCGGACCGAGGCCCCGTCGGTCAGCTCCGCGATCCGAGCCAGGAGCCAGGGCGTGAGCGCCGGACCCGCTACGCCGGCCGCCTCCGCCCCGGCGATCGCGTGGTCGACCGCGTCTCGCGCGACGCCCGGAGGGAGCGCCACCTCCTCGGGGACCGGCACGCAGACGAGGACACCCGCCCCGAGGCCGAGGTCGAACTGCCTGGCGACGATCACCGCGGCCGCGGGCACGTCCGGTACGGCATGGGGAGCCGCCACGCCGCTCGAACGCGCGTAGAAGCCGGGCACATCGTCCTGCCCGATCGCGAGGACCGGGACGCCGCGCGTCTCCAGGTACTCGAGCGTCGCGGGCACGTCGAGGATCGCCTTCGGGCCCGCGCAGACGACCGCCATCGGCGTGCGGCCGAGCTCCTCGAGGTCCGACGAGATGTCGAAGGATGGCGCGGCCGCGCTCCCGGGAGCACCGAGGGCCCCGCGATGGACGCCGCCGATCCCGCCCGTCGCGAAGACCGCGATGCCGGCCGCGTGGGCGGCGATCATCGTCGCCGACACGGTCGTCGCAGCCCAGCCGCCGGCGACGATGGCCGCGGCGAGGCTGGGGCGCGCGGCCTTGCGGACCGTTCCCGCCGGCGCCGTCGCGAGCGCCTCGAGATCGTCGCCGGCGAGGCCGATGAGGATCCGCCCCTCGCGGATCGCGACGGTCGCCGGGACGGCGCCGCTCTCGCGGACCGCCGCCTCCGACGCACGGGCGACCTCGACGTTGGCCGGGTACGGCAGGCCGTGGCTGATGAGCGTGGACTCCAGTGCCACGATCGGTCGGCGACCGGCGATCGCGTCGGCGACCTCGGCCGAGAAGGCGAGCA
>JBFKVO010000271.1:0-2514 GCA_041639095.1 Candidatus Limnocylindrales bacterium
AGTACGACACGACCATCAATGACTGGAACCCGGTCAGCAACTCGGATCGGCAGTACGCGACGAATCCGTGCAGCGAGTTCAGCTTCCTGAACGACACGAGCTGCAACCTCGCGTCGCTCAACCTCATGAAGTTCGTCCGCGAGGACGGCGAGTTCGACGTCGAGGCCTACCGCTACGCGGCACGGCTGACGATCACGGCCCAGGAGATCCTCGTCGACAACGCGTCGTACCCGACGCCGAGGATCGAGGAGAACAGCCACCGCTTCCGGCCGCTCGGGCTCGGCTACGCGAACCTCGGCGCACTCCTCATGAGCCGCGGCCTCGCGTACGACTCGGATGAGGGCCGCAACTTCGCCGCCGCGTTGACTGCCGTCATGCACGGCGAGGCGTATCGCCAGAGCGCCGTCGTCGCCCGCGACCACGGCGGCCCGTTCAAGGACTACCCGATCAACCGCGACCCGTTCCTGCGCGTCATCGGCAAGCACCGCGATGCCGCGTACCAGATCCCGACGGAGGGTGTCCCGGCCGACCTGCTCGAGGCGTCTCGCCGCGTCTTCGACGAGGCGCTCGAGCTGGGCCGGGAGCACGGCTACCGCAACGCGCAGGTGACCGTGCTGGCGCCCACCGGGACGATCGCGTTCATGATGGACTGCGACACGACCGGCATCGAGCCGGACATCGCGCTCATCAAGTACAAGAAGCTCGTCGGCGAGGGATTCCTCAAGATCGTCAACCAGACGGTCCCGGCCGCCCTTCGCCGCCTCGGCTACTCGCCCGACGAGGTCGAGCAGATCATCGCCTGGGTGAACGAGCACGAGACGATCGAGGGGGCGCCTGCCCTGAAGCCGGAGCACCTGCCGGTCTTCGACTGCGCGTTCAAGCCGGTCAACGGCGTCCGCTCCATCCACTACATGGGCCACGTCCGGATGATGGGCGCGGTCCAGCCGTTCCTGTCGGGCGCGATCAGCAAGACCGTGAACATGCCCGAGGCGGCCACGGCCGAGGAGATCGAGCAGGTCTACCTCGAGGGCTGGAAGCAGGGCCTCAAGGCGATCGCGATCTATCGCGACGGCTCGAAGCGCAGCCAGCCGCTGTCGACGGGCAAGAAGAAGGACGCCGAGGCGGTCGCCGTCGAGACCGAGCTCGTCGAGAAGCTCAAGAAGGAGCTCGCCGCCGCCCAGGCCGAGGCGTCGCTGCCGCATCGCCGCCGGCTCCCCGCCGAGCGGACCGCGGTCACCCACAAGTTCGACATCGCCGGCCACGAGGGCTACATCACGGTCGGGCTCTACCCGGACGGCCAGCCCGGCGAGATCTTCCTCAAGATGGCCAAGGAGGGCTCGACGGTCTCCGGCCTCATGGACACGTTCGCGACGACGGTGTCGGTGGCGCTCCAGTACGGCGTCCCGCTGCGCGATCTCGTGAACAAGTTCGCCCACGTGCGGTTCGAGCCGTCGGGCTTCACCGGCAACAGCGAGATCCCGATCGCGAAGTCGATCGTCGACTACATCTTCCGCTGGCTCGGCGGGCGCTTCCTGTCCGACGACGACAAGGCGTCGCTCGGGCTCATCGACCGGAGCGCGATCGTGCCGGAGCCGCCGGCGATCGAGGCCACGGTCGCGCCGTCGCCCATGGCCGAGTCCGGCCCGGCGACCGGCTCCGCCCCCCTCGCGTCGCCTTCGGCCGGGAGCTCCGCTCCCGATGCGCTCGGCGGGTCGGACCCGTCGCCGGCCGGGCCGGAGACGAGCGACGAACCGCGGGCCACGGCCGCGACGGCGGCCCCCCGAGAGGAGCTCGCGGTACTCGCGAACGGCCACGCCAACGGACACGCGAACGGGAACGGCAAGGCGGGGAACGGTGGCGGCGCGCTGACGATGTCGCTGGGCGGCACGAAGGTCGCGTTCGCGACCCAGGCCGACGCGCCGAGCTGCGCCGAGTGCGGCTCGATCATGGTCCGCAACGGCAGCTGCTACAAGTGCCTCAACTGCGGCAGCACGAGCGGCTGCAGCTGATCGAGACCGCCGGGGGGTAAGCCGGGGGGAACGAGGCCGGGAGTCGAGGGCTCCCGGCCTCGTCGATTCCCATGGGCGTCCTGCGGTGTCGGATCCCGCACGAGCCGCCGTGGTCGCTGCGCTCCTCGTCGCGATGGGCGCGGGCGCCGGTCTGGCCGCTGGCAGTCGTCGGGGGTGCGCTGCGCGCGATCGTCGCCGTCGAGGGCGCGGGTCCCGCCCGCGGTACGATCCACGCATGAACGATCTCATCGATATCGGCGACGCCGCACGGATCGACCTCTGGGGCGACGCCGTCAAGGGGCGCCGCGTCCAGGGCGAGCGGATCACGCTCGCCGTCATCGAGCTCGGGCCGAACGCGGTCGTGCCGGAGCACCATCACGAGGCGGAGCAACTCGGCATCGTCATCACCGGAGAGGTGACCTTCGACCTCGACGGGGAGGTCCGGCGACTCGGGCCCGGCGGCACGTGGCGGATCCTGTCGAACCGACCGCACCAGGTGACGGCC
>JBFKVO010000272.1:0-2511 GCA_041639095.1 Candidatus Limnocylindrales bacterium
CGGGCCGAGGACGCCGGCGGGCCGCGCCGGCCTCATCGCAACCGCGGGATGACCTCCTCGCCGAACACGCGGATCGCCTCCTCCTGGACCGCCGGGTCCATGCCCGGCCAGTACAGGTCGGCGATGTAGTGGACGTCGCCGCCGGCAGCGTCGCGGTAGGCCGCGATCCGCTCGGCGACCTCGTCGGGCGTCCCGAAGACACCGAGCGGCCGGAGCGCCTCCTCGAGCTCTGCCGTGAGCGGCGGCTTCGGCGGCGACCCCGCGGGCCGTCCGCGGGCCGTGTCCATGTCCTCGTACTTCCACGACATGTAGTGGTGGTGCTCACGGACGCGCTCCCAGGCGCCGCCGCCGGGCCACGCGAACGTCGGGACGTGGAGCGAGATCGCGAGCGCGTCCGGGTCGCCGCCCGCCGCGGCATGCGCCTCGCGCGCGAGCGCCACGCGCGGACCGAACTGCTCCGGCGTCACGTCGGTCCCCATGAAGCCGTCGCCGATCCGCCCGGCGCGCCGGACCGCCGCCTCGACGAACCCCCCGATCCAGATCGGCGGGCCGCCCGGCCGGGCCGGCTTCGGCGTCACCGCCATCCCCGGATACGGGCGCCCCGGGACGCCCTCCACGAGGCCATCGCTCCAGGACTGGCGCATCACCGCGACCGCCGTCTCGAGCCGCTCGACGCGGGCGGCGGTCGGCACCCCGAACGCCTCGAACTCCTCGGCGCGCCAGCCGATCCCGAGGCCGAGGATGAGCCGACCGTCGGCGATCAGGTCCACGACCGCCGCGTCCTCGGCCAGCCGTACCGGGTCGTGGAACGGCGCCATGACCAGCCCCGTCCCGATCGCCACGCGTCGCGTTCGGGCGGCGATCGCCGCGGCCATCGGCAGGAGTGCCGGCAGGTAGCCGTCGTCCACGAAGTGGTGCTCGGAGACCCAGACGCTGTCGAACCCCGCCGTCTCGGCGAGGACGGAGAGCTCCAGTGCGTGGGCGTA
Source organism: Candidatus Limnocylindrales bacterium (assembly GCA_041639095.1). GTDB lineage: Bacteria > Chloroflexota > Limnocylindria > Limnocylindrales > CSP1-4 > CAKKPP01. The sequence continues at coordinate 987 of JBFKVO010000272.1, forward strand.
CAGCTCGACGTCCGAACGCGTCTCGCCCGGATAGCGCTGGCACGTGATCAGCCCGAAGCCGAACTCGATCCCCATCGTCGTCGACCGGCCGATCAGCGGGCCACGGAGACCGACGGGTCGGAGCGCAGCGGCGACGGCTTCGCCAGGAAGTCCGCGTAGTCGAGCCGGCGGTAGTCGGCGGTGCACGGATGGCCGTCGGCGACCCACATCGTCCGCTCGTCGAGGTCCATGAGCACCGACGCGACCGTCGCGCCCTGCTCGAGACGCCCGAGGCGCGGGTCGGGATGGCAGCAGACGCCCGAGGGGAAGTTGGCGTGGTCGGCGAACATCGAGCGGAAGTCGTCGAGCGCGAGCGTCGGGCCCGCGGCGCGCACCGCGCTCCGCAGCCGCTCGAGCCGGAACGGGCTGTCGGGCATCGCCCAGGTGGACACGTCGCGGGCGTGCAGCCGGTCGGTCAGGAAGTGGTTCGTGTGGAGGATGACGCCGTCGTCGGGGTACGTGAGGTACAGCCTTCCGAAGTCGCCGGGTGCGGCCTCGATGTCGACGGCGATCCCGTCCCGGTGCGCGAGGAGGTAGTTCGCGCTCGACGAGCGCCGGCCGGCCTGGAGCGCCTCGAGCGCGTCGGAGATCACCTCGGCGTCGAGGATCGCGCGCAGCATCACGTGGTACGGGAGACCGGGTTCGCCGCGGTCCTCGTTCGTGACGAGCGCGTTCGTCACGAGCCCGATCCCCGACGAGTTCATGCCGCTCTTCGCGAGCAGGCCCGCCTCGACGACCGTGACGAAGTCGGGCCCGTCCTCCTGCTCCGCCTCGAGGACGACGACGGTGTCGAAACAGTGCAGCAGCCAGTCCCAGTTCTGGCCGATGAGGGTGTGCCCGTTCGACGACGCCTCGGGCAGGACGGCGAACGCGCTGCACTCGTGGGGCGTGGCGCTCGCCCCCGGCGGGACCGCACCGCTCGCCTCCGCCTGGCGGGCCTTCGCCGCGAACATCACCTCGGTGCGGACGTTGATCGCGAGGATGTCGGTCTCGTCCGTCCCGGCGCCGTCGGCGATCCCGCGCATCTCGTCCACGGCCTTCGGATAGCGGGCGGCGATCGGCGCGAGATACGCGGCAGCCTGCTCGCGGACGTGCGCCCAGTCCCAGCCGGCGTACTCGGCGAACACCTCGCGGTAGGCGGCGATCGAGGTCGCGACACGCGCGCTCGCCTGCTCCCCGTAGGAGCGGCCGCGTTCGTAGGGGCCGCCGGCGACGCGGACGTGGGGGAAGGCGCTCATCGGCCCATCATCACGTCGCGAGCACCCCGCCGTCCACCGCGAGGACGGCACCCGTGATGTACGACGCCGCGTCCGAGGCGAGGAACGCGATCGCGGCGGCGACCTCCTCGGGTCGTCCGATCCGCCCGAGCGGGACCCGGCCGTCGAGGTAGGCACGGCCCTCGGGGGTCTCCGGGCGCATGACAAGCATCGGCGTGTCGATGAGTCCCGGGGCGACGGCGTTGACGCGGATCCCGTGGCCGGCCCAC
>JBFKVO010000273.1:0-2499 GCA_041639095.1 Candidatus Limnocylindrales bacterium
AGGAGACGCCGGTACTGGAGCGAGTGGGCGAGGTACTCGGTCGCGAGGATCGCGTTCCCGGTGACGGGGTTCTCGGCGAGCCCGACAGCGACGACCGCCGGCAGAGCCTCTTCCTCGAGGTGGCGGAGGACCGCGAACTCCGCCGCGGCGACCGCGGCCGGCTCCTCCTTGAGGGCGTACAGGGTCGAGCCGACGTCGACGAACCGCACGAGGTGGCGCGACGGCCCGACGGGCAGGTCGCGGAACGAGAAGCGGTCGGACGGCCAGTCCTCCAGCGGGATCTCCCAGGGCAGCTCCAGGAGCGACGCCGCGCGCTCGCGCAGGCGGAGTCCCGGGAACGGGGCAGCGGGGTCGGCGGTGGGCGGAGTCGCGTCGGCGGGCGTGCCGCCGGGCGCGGCCGTGGCGGGCACCGGGTCCGGGCGGCCGGTCATGGCGTCGGGCGGGTCACGAAACGCGGGGGGCGATCCGCCGTCCCGGATCAGAGGCGCTTCCGCAGGTACGCCGACACGGTGCCGTCGTAGCCGACCGCCTCGTACAGGCGGTGGGCCTCGGGCCGGTGGTGTCCGGCCGTGACCTCGATGAACGCCGCGCCGACATCCTGCGCGAAGCGCTCCGCCTCGGCCATCAGCGCGTGCCCGACACCCCGCTCACGGACCCCCGGGTCCACGACGAGCGCGAGGATCCGCGCGATCCGGTCGCCGTGCTCGAAGCGCGGCATCGCGTGGACCGCGATGAAGCCGAGGACCTCACCGCCCGACTCGGCGACGATCACCCGCGAGTGCTCGCCCGCGAACCGGCCGAGGCGCTCGAGGATGTCCGACGGCCCGGCCGGATAGCCCTCGTCGGTGAAGAGCGCGGCGATCCGCTCCGCGTCGGCCGGCGTCGCGGCGCGATAAACCATCGTGGGTGGCTCGACCATGTCCCGATGGTACCCCGTCGCCGGGACGACATCCCCGCGCCCGGTCAGCGGAGCAGCAACAGGTCGGGGATGACGCCGCCGACCTCGGCGAACCCGAGGCCCCGGTACAGGGCGAGACCGGCGTGATTGTCGGCCTCGACGACGAGGTGGGTCCGCCGATCGCCGTCGGCGAGGGCCCCCGCGATCGCGACGGCCGTGGCCAGGCGCCCGTAGCCCCGGCCGCGCATCCCCGGCCGCGTCCCGATCGACGACAGGTACGCGGCGCCGCGCCTGGACGTGCGCTTCGCGACCGCGACCGGGGCGCCCTCGTGGCGGACGAGGACGAACTCCGTCCGCGGGATCGCCAGCGACGACCGGGCGTCCTGCGCGATCGCCACCTCGCGAGCCGCATCGACCCCGAAGGCGGAGCGGAGCGTGGCCGCGACGTCGGCGAGCGGATCGCCGGCGGGCAGCGCCGCACCACTCCGGATCCGCTCGACGACGACACCGTCCGGGAGCGGGCGGGCGACGAGGGCCAGCGCCGGCCCTGCGTCGTGCAGGACCATCGAGCGGTCCTCGGCGACGACGTCGAAGCCGAGGGCGACGAGCCGCTGGGCCAGGTCGGCCGGCTGGTTGCCGGCGGCCAGCGGGCGGACGTGCGGGTAGCGCCCCAGGGTCCCGAACAGGACGATCGCCTCCTGGGCCTGCCGGTCGAACGAGCCGGGATCGTCGGCCAGCTCGGGCGCCGCGAGGCGGTTCCAGAACGGCTCCGCGTCGGCCGGGTCGAACAGGAGGAGGCCGAAGCCGAGCTCGCGGACCTCCCGATGACGGCCGGCGTGGATGCGCGTCTCGTGCACCGCGAGGTCGCGCGGCGACGGGGGCCGGGCGAGCCGGTCCGGGATCACCGGCGGGAGGGGCGGATCGATCATCGGGCGCTCGGGATCCGCCCCGGCGTGGCGACGAGAGCCCGACACGAAGATCCACCCGGCCCGGGAGCGCGTACAGTTCGTCGGAGCACGAACGGGGGAACCAGGTCACCTCGTCGTCCCAGGAGGAGGACTGCCGTGCATCGTTCGTTCATCGCGGTCGGGATCTCGGCCATCGCGCTCATCGCCGCGGCCTGCTCGCCGACGGGAGGGGGCGACGCGACCCCGGCCCCGACACCTGCCGATACGCCGGCAACCACTCCCGCAGCGGCGTGCACCACGTCCACTGACGCGGCCGCCGTCGAGGCGCTCATCCAGGACTTCAGCTTCGACCCGAACCCGGTCGAGGCGAAGACGGGGGAGGTCATCGTCTGGACGAACCGCGACGGCGCGCCGCACACCGTGACGCTCGATGACGGCTCGTGCAAGACGGGCAACGTGAGCGCGGGCGGCGGCACGGGCGGACTCGTCTTCGCCGAACCCGGTGAGTACCCGTTCTTCTGCTCGATCCACCCGTCGATGAAGGGCACGATCGTCATCTCGAACTAGCCCCGATCGGGCCGGGCGGGCGCGACATCGCGGACCCGACCACGACCGTCAGGCCGCGGCGGAACCACCCGCCGGGACGTCGGTCACGAACAGCGTCGCGCCGGACGGGAGATCGACGACGGTCGG
>JBFKVO010000274.1:0-2470 GCA_041639095.1 Candidatus Limnocylindrales bacterium
CGGATGACCCGCGCCCCGGGAACCGTCGCGACCCATTCGAGCCGGTGGTCGCCGTCGACCGAGAGGCGGACCATGCGCCGGCCGGTCGAGCGGCGGACCTCGCGGACCGGGCCGCCGACGACGAGCCGCCCGCGGTCCACGATCGCGACCGATTCGCACATCGCCTCGACCGTGTCCATCTGGTGGGTCGAGAACACGATCGTCCGGCCCTCGTCGCGGAGCTCGAGGAACGCCTCGCGCAGGAGCGCCACGTTGACCGGGTCGAGGCCCGTGAACGGCTCGTCCATGAGCAGGACCTCGGGGCCGTGGAGCGAGGCCGCGAGGAGCTGCATCTTCTGCTGGTTGCCCTTGCTGAGCTCCTCGGCGCGGCGGCCCGCGAACTCCGGGACCCGGAAGCGGGCGAGCCAGGCCTTCGCCTCGCGGATCGCCCGGTCGCGCGGCACGCCGTACAGGCCGGCAAAGTAGACGAGCTGATCGAGGACCGTCATCCGCGGGTACAGGCCACGCTCCTCGGGAAGGTAGCCCCACGTGCGGCGGGGCAGCGTGCGATGGTCGGTGCCGTTCCAGCGGATCGTGCCGGCGTCGGCCTCGAGGACGCCGACGACGATCCGCATCGTCGTCGTCTTGCCGGCCCCGTTCGCGCCGAGGAAGCCGAAGATCTGGCCGCGCGGCACCTCGAACGAGAGGTCGTCGAGGGCGACGACGCTCCCGAACCGCTTGGAGAGGCCGTCGAGCAGGAGGGACATCGGAGGCGAGGATATACCCGGATGGCGGTCCGCCCATGGCCCGTTGGTCCGGGGTGGGGTCCGGCGGCCGGCGCCGGCGATCGGCGTCGTGCGTCGTCGTCGCGCGGGTCAGGCCACCCAGGTGCGGGGCCGGATCGTCCGCACCGCCTCGGCGACGAGCGCGGGAGCGAGGGCGACGACCGCCACGACGAGCCAGTCGAGCGGGGCCAGCGGGACCGCGCGGAACGCGTCCGCGAGTGGCGGGATCGCCGGGATCGCAGCCTGGATCGCAAGGACGATGACGCCCGCGGCGATGAGGAACCCGTTCCGCCCGATCCGGTGGAGTGGGAGGTGCAGGCTGCGGTTCGCGTACGCGCGCACCACCTGGGCACCGACGAGTGCCGTGAACGCGAGCCAGCGTCCCCGGTCGAGCGACGCGGGATCGTCGGGGCCGCCGGTCGCGGCAAGGAGGAGCACGAGCCCGGCCACCGCGCTGATCCCGCCGGCGACGACGATCCGGCCGAGAAGGTCGAACGGCAGGAGCGGGGCGCCCGCCGTCCGCGGCGGGCGGCGCATGAGGTCGGGCTCGGCGGGCTCGCGCTCGAACGCGACCGACGCCGAGATGTCGATGAACAGCTCGAGCCAGAGGATCTGGATCGGCAGGAGCGGCTGCCCGAAGCCGGCGAGCGTCGCGATGAGGACGAACCCGAGGAGCGCCACGTGGGTCGAGATGAGGAACACGAGGCCCTTGCGGACGTTGTCGACCATCCGCCGGCCCTCGCGCAGGGCATCGACGAGCGTGAGGAACGAGTCGTCGCCGAGGACGAGGTCGGCCGCCTCCCTGGCGACGGCCGTGCCGCTTCCCATCGCGACGCCGACGTCCGCCCCGTTGAGTGCCGGGGCGTCGTTCACGCCGTCGCCCGTCACCGCCACGATCCGCCCCGCACGGCGGGCCACGGCCACGATCCGCCGCTTGTCGGCCGGGGTGGAACGGGCCACGACCTGGAGCCGCCCGAGCTCGGCCGCCAGGCGGTCGTCGTCCCAGGCCTCGAGCTCGCGTCCGAGGACGATGTGCTCGCCGTCGAGGCCGGCCGCACGGGCGATCGCCGCCGCGGTCGCCGGATGATCGCCGGTGACGACGATCACGTGGATGCCGGCACCGCGGACCTCGGCGAACGCGTCCGCCATCCCGTCCCGCAGCCGGTCGGCGAAGCCGATGAGCGCCCGGGGCTGCCACGGTCCGTCGTCCGCCCGCTCCGCGAGCAGCAGCACACGCTCGCCCCGCTCCGTTCCCGCGGCGACGTGCACGGCCCAGGCGGCAGCGGCCGCCGGGTCGCACAGGCCGAGGACGTCCTCCGGGGCGCCGAGGGCCGCCTCGCGCTCGCCGCCGCCCGACCGGAACCGGGCCGACGAGAACGGCCGACCGTCCGCGATCGGCGTCGCCGCGACGAGGTCGGCCGAGTCGAGCGTCGCGTCTCCACCCGCCGCCTCGATCGCCCGCACGAGCGCCCCGCTGAACGAGCCGAGCGCGGCCCCGGCCTCGCGCGCCCAAGCGTCGTCCTCGGCGCCGAGCGCGGCCTCGAGGATCGTGCGTCGCGCGGCCGTCTCGGCCACCGGTCCGTCTGGCCCCGTGACCGACGCGACCGCGAGTCGGTTCTCCGTCAGTGTCCCGGTCTTGTCGGTGACGACGAGGTCGACCGCGCCGAGGACCTCCTGCGCGTTGAGGCGCCGGACGAGGACCCCGC
>JBFKVO010000275.1:0-2461 GCA_041639095.1 Candidatus Limnocylindrales bacterium
GATCGCGGCGGCGAGGGGCGATACCGGAACGCCCTCCGCGAGGGGTTCCGTCAGGCGGCCGGTCACCGCGCCAAGCGTCGCGACGGCGGCGCCGGCCAGGACCGGTACGGCCACCGCGAAGCGGTGCTCGGCCGCCGTCCAGGCGACCGGCCGCAGGATCGCCACGACCGCCGCCACGAGCGTGAGCGTGACCATGATCAACAGGAACGGGAGGTTCCCGAAGCCCTGGCCGTCCGGAACGCTGATCGCCATGTAGCCGAGCGCCGTCGTTCCGAGCACGAGCGCCGTGATCGCGAGGACACGGCCGAGGGCGCTGCGCACGAGGATGAGCAACCCGATCGCGGCGATCGCGTAGGCGGCGACCCACTTCGCGGCGAGCGCGAGGCCCAGGAACGCCCCGACGAGGGGCATCGCGATCCAGAACGCGCCGCGCCACCGCCACCAGCCCGTCCAGACCATCGCGAACACGAGGTACGCGGCGGCGAGGAACATCCCGACGTAGGCATCGTTCATCGCGATCCGCGACTGGGCGAAGAGCATCCCGTCGGCCAGGACGAGGATCGCCACGAGGACCGCGACCGACCGGCGCTGGAAGAGGACCCGGGCGAGGAGGTAGAGCAACGCGGCCATGACGATCCCGGCGAGGACGCCGGGCAGCCGCCACGCGAACGCGTGCTGACCGACGGACACGGCTCCGACCCGCCCGTCGGCGGCGAAGGCGAGCAGTTGCTGGCGGTCGCTCGACGGGTAGTTGGCGTTCGCGTCGAGGACGAGCGCCACGGGAACGAAGGAGAGCGGAGTGTCGGCGTAGACGGCGTTCCCGTGTGGCTCGATCACGTACACCGTCGGCGCGGTCTCGAGCGTGGAGCCCGGGCTGGCTCCGAGGACGTGGACCTGCTGGGTCGCCTCGTCGAAGCCGACCCACGTGCCCGGCCCCGGCAGTGCGAACGTCGTCCGGAGGTTCGGTCCGTCGGCCGTGCTGTTCCCGCTCGTCACGATCATGGCGAGCCGCGGCCCTTCGGGCGAGGCGTTCGTCGCGTAGAGGCGGTCGTCGTCGATGCCGACGGCCCGCGCGAGGCCCTGGGCGCCGCCGACGAGCGCGATCGTGGACAGCTCTCCCCCGCTCGCAGCGTCGAGGAAGACGACCCCGGCCGACCCTGCGACCGCGACCCGGGTGACGTTGGCGATCGCGATGCCGGGCAGCTGCCCGTCGGTGATCGCCGTGTCCAGGGTCGTGCGTGCGTCGCCGGTCGGCGCCGGCCCGAGAGCGACCTCCGCCGCACCGGAAACGAGGGAACGCGCGAGCGCCGCGGCGTCACGCCCGAGGATGTCGCCGAGGAGTGCGGCCACTGCCTCGCGATCCGAGATGAGTTCCGGCGTCGCGAGGACGGCCGGGGCGGAGCCCGCGTCGGCGATGGCTGGAGCGCCGCCGGCCTGCGCGGCTCCGGGGACGATCGTCCGCCCCGCCTCGGCACCCGATGCCGGGTCGAGGGTGACGACCGTGTCGTCGGCGAGGACCGCGACGAGCGCCGCCCCGTCGCCGGTCACGTGGAGCCCGCGGATCGGGCTCGCGAGCCGCGCGATTGCGGCCGGCGGGTCGAGCGTGCCGGCTGCGCCCGCCCAGCGCGCGTCGTCGAGCCCGTCCGTGCCGACCGCGAGGATCGTCCCCTCGTCCGTCCCGATGACGAGGCGCGTGCCCTGGCGGTCGAACGCGAGGGCGGCGACGCCGGCGACCGGGGTGGCCGCGACGAGCTCGCGCGTGGCGAGGTCGTAGGAGCGGACGTCGGCCGGCGTCGCGACCCAGATGCGATCCCCGGCCCGGGTGGAGCGGTCGACGGAGTCGTCTCGGCGTGGCTCGACGACCGCCGCGCGGACGTCGGCTCCGAGCGCGCTCTCGGCGACGACACGATCCTGGCCGAACAGGACGAGCCCACCGGCGATCGCGTACTTCGCCAGGTGAGGGTGCGTCCACTCGTAGATGTCGTGGTCGATCCCGTAGCGCCAGTCCTGGAGGAACTCCGTGCCGGTCCGGGCGTGGTAGACCTCGTCGAAGTGCATGTCGTACGGCTCGCCGAGGCGCCACACGCGGACCGTGAGCGCGGTGAGCACGAGGACGGCGACGATCCACACGTCGAGGCGGTCGAGCCGCCCACCGGGCTCGCCGTGGAGGGCGCGACTGCGGTCGGCGCGCACCGGGCGTTCGAAGACGCGCGCCCTGAACCACTCCCAGAGTCCGACCTCGGCGACGGACGGGCGGTCGCTCCACGTCGGCAGTGCGACCGGACGAACCGCACCCGCGGCGGGGCTGCCCGGGCTGCTCGCGGCGGTCCCGCGTCCGGGGACCCGGGCCTCCGGGGCAACGCGGGACGCGCCCGCCGACTCCTCGCCCGCCGGCTCCTCGCCCGCCGGCTCCGCTGTCGCAGACGGCCGCCGCGCCATCGGGGACCGGACGGCCGCGGCC
>JBFKVO010000276.1:0-2455 GCA_041639095.1 Candidatus Limnocylindrales bacterium
CCACCCGGGGCGTGGTTCTTCGTCCTGCTCGTCGTCCCGCTGCTCATCCTGTTCGTCTTCTCGTTCGGTGAGCGGGCACCCGAGGGCGGCTACACGCCCGCCTTCACGTTCGAGAACTACACGCGGTTGCCGACCCGCTCGACGGCGTTCGTCAACACGCTCGTCCTCGCAAGCGCAGGCACGATCCTCTGTCTGGTCGCGGCATATCCGCTCGCCTACTACCTCGCGACCCGTGCCGGGGCGAAGCGGACCCTCCTGCTCGTCCTCGTCGTCCTCCCGTTCTGGACGAGCTTCCTCATCCGCACCTACGCGTGGCTGACGATCCTCGGTGCGACCGGCATCCCGGCGATGCTCGAGGCGGTCGGGATCCGCGATGTCGTCCTCCTGAACACGCCCGTCGCCGTCCTTGTCGGGATCGTCTACAACTACCTGCCACTGATGGTGTTCCCGCTCTACGTGACGCTGGAGCGCCTGGACAAACGGCTCCTGGAGGCGTCGAAGGACCTCGGCGCAGGGCGGCTCGCGACCTTCCGCCAGGTCACGCTGCCGCTGACCGCGGTCGGGGCGCTGTCGGGCGGCATCCTCGTGTTCATCCCGATCATGGGCGAGTACCTGATCCCGGCCCTGCTCGGCGGCGGCAAGGTCTTCCTCGTCGGGAACGCCCTCGTCGACCTGTTCCTCCAGTCGCGGAACTGGCCGCTCGGGTCGTCCGCGGCGATCGGGCTCATCCTCGTCGTCCTCGTCGCGGTGGCGGTCTACCTGTGGGTCGGCACCCGCGGGCGGGTCGAGCGCCAGGTGTCGATGCTGTGAGCGCGCCCGCCGTGCAACGTCCGCGCGTCGATCGCGCCGGCCGCTGGGTGGACCGCCTCCTGCGAAGCCACTCGGCGTTCCTGTTCCTCTTCCTGTACCTCCCGATCGTCCTCGTCGTGGTCTTCAGCTTCAACGCGGGCGAACGGGCGGGCGAGCTGCGCGGCCTCTCGACGCGCTGGTACGGGATCGCGCTGTCGAACGTGTTCGTCGTCCGGGCACTCCAGAACAGCGTCGTCGTCGCGCTGTCGACGGCGGTCATCGCGACGACGCTCGGCACGATCGCCGCGCTCGCACTCCAGCGCGGCTCGCGAACGGTGCGGACCGCCTTCGACGTCCTCATCTACACCGCGATCGTCATCCCCGGCATCGTGATCGGGATCGCGACGCTGATCTTCTTCGTCAACCTATGGGGCTGGCTGAACCCGTGGCTCGCCTTCCTCTGGCTCCAGCTCACCCTGCCTGGCCCGCCGCTCGAGGTCGGCCAGGGCCTGCACACGATCGTCGCCGCCCACGTCGTGTTCACGATGGCGATCGTCATCGTCATCGTCCGTGCCCGCCTGTCGGGCATGGACCGCACGCTCGTCGAGGCGTCCGCGGACCTCTACGCGACGCCGTGGCGCACGCTCCGCCAGATCACGCTTCCCCAGCTCTCGCCGGCGATCCTCGCCGGGGCGCTGCTGTCGTTCACGTTCAGCTTCGACGACTACATCATCGCGTCGTTCGTCGCCGGGCCCGGCCAGCCGACGCTGCCGATGCTCATCTTCAGCTCGATCCGGCGCGGGATCCGGCCCGAGATCAACGCGATCGCGACGATCATCCTGCTCGTGACGCTCTCGCTGCTCCTCGTCGTGTCGTTCATCTACCGGCGCCAGACGGCCCGGCCGGCGGGTCGCGGACCGGGGCCATCCGCGCAGGAAGAAGCGCGAACGGAGGTGCGCCCATGACCGGACGGCATCCCCTCGACAACGTCGACTCGTGGCGCGGCGCGACCGCGTCGCAGGCCGCGGGCCTGACACTCGCGGCGGCGCGGGCGGTGATCGCCGCGGTCCAGTCCGAGGCGCGCGCATTGGGGGTCGCCATGACCTGCGCGATCGTGGATTCGGGGGACCAGCTCGTCGCCTTCGAGCGGATGGACGGCGCGGACCTCGTCGGGATCACGCTCGCCCGCGACAAGGCGTTCACGGCCCTCGCGAACCGGATGCCGACGCGCGACCTGGCACCGGTCGTCCAGCCAGGGACGGAGTTCTACGGCTATGACAGCGTCGCCGGCGGGAGGACGATCGTGTTCGCGGGCGGGATGCCGCTCGAGCGCGACGGCGTGCTCGTCGGCGCGGTCGGCGTCAGTGGCGGCGACGCCGAGCAGGATCAGCGCGCCGCGGATGCGGGAGTCGCCGCGTTCGGCTGACCCACCTGCGGCGCCCGCGACACCGCCGCACTCGCCGCTCTAGTCGTCGTCGTCCTCGTCGTCGTCCGACTCGTCGTCGTCGTCCGACTCGTCGTCGTCGTCCTCGTCCTCGTCGTCGTCGTCCTCGTCGTCGTCCGACTCGTCCTCGTCACCGTCTTCGGGCTCGTCGGCGTCCTCAGGCTCGTCGACGTCGTCCGCGTCGTCCGCGTCGTCGGCGTCCTCAGGCTCGTCGACGTCGTC
>JBFKVO010000277.1:0-2447 GCA_041639095.1 Candidatus Limnocylindrales bacterium
CGTCGGCGGCGGCAGGACGCGCGCGATCGTCCGGACGGACGTGGACGTCTGGGCCATCCCGGCGAGGGCCGGCAGGGCGCCGGCCGCGAGGATGCCGCCCGTCAGCCAGATGATGAGCACGCCCTGGGCGAACCCGACGAACCCGCCGACGACATCGTCGACCGCGGCGGCGAACCCGGTCCCGAGCCCGCGCGCGGCGCGGCGTCCGATCGCCGAGCCAACGCTCTCGCCCAGGCCCACCGCCACGAGGACGAAGACGAGGACCGCGAGCGCGCGCGCGGAAGGCTCGAGGTCGGGCAGGAACGTCAGCACGGTCGGCACGGCAAGGACCGCGACGACGCCACCGGCGATGGCTCCCGCGAGGCCGCCGATCTGCGGCACGGCCCCGGACCGGAAGCCGAGGAGCACGGCGACCACGAGGACCGCGATCGCGATCAGGTCGAAGGGGTTCACGCGCGAGATGGTCGCACAGGAGCCCGGCGGGCCTCGTCGAGGCCCGCCGGGCTCACGGGACGCGGATCAGGGGACGACGACCTCGACCGGTGTCGCGCTGCCCTGGCTGGCCTGGATCGTGTAGGCCCCGGGCTCGAAGCTGCCGAGGTCGATGACGGTCGACTTCTGCTGCGCGATCTCGATGCAGAACGCCCCGACATCGCCCGATCCCTCGCGGATCGTGATGGTGATGGTCGACCCCTCGCGGGTCACGCCGACGGAGTCGAACACGTGGCAGGGCTCGACGCCACTCGTCCAGGTCGCCCGGACGGCGATGCGGTCGCCGTTGAGGCGCGCCTCGAGCCCCTCGATGTTGACGGGACGCGGGTCGACGGTGCCCGGCTTCGGGACGAGGTCCGTCTGGTCGCCCGGGCCCGGGATGAGCCCGCCCGGGCCGCCGATCGGGATGTCGGGCGCGTTCGTGGCCGGCGGCTCCGTGACGGGCGGGGCGGACGGGGTCGGTGCGGGTGCGGCCCCGGCGCACGCCGCGACGACGAGTGCGAGCACTCCGCCGGAGATGGCGAGACGAGCGTTCATGGCCGCGAGACGTCGGCGCCGCGGCGCCGGTTCCCACCCTCAGCGGGCGGCGTGGATCGTGTCGACCCGCGGTCGCCGCGCGGCCTCGTAGGCGGCGATGTCGGACTCGTGGGCAAGGAGGTAGCCGATCTCGTCGGTGCCGGCGAGCAGCATCAGCCGCGAGAACGGATCGACGTCGAAGGCGACGTCGAGGTCGCCCGGGAGGTGGACTCGCTGCGCCTCGAGGTCGACGGTGAGCGTCGCGTCCGGGTCGCTCGCGACGAGCTCGAACAGCTGGCGGTGCTGCTCGACGTCGACGACGATCGGGAGCAGGCCGTTCTTCAGCGCGTTCGCCCGGAAGATGTCGGCGAAGCTCGTCGAGACGAGCGCGCGGATGCCCCATGCCGTGAGCGCCCATGGGGCGTGCTCACGGGACGAGCCACAGCCGAAGTTGTTCCCGACGAGGAGGATGCGCCGGCCGGCCATCTCCGGCCGGTCGAGGACGAAGCGGGGTTCGCGCAGGCTCCCGTCCTCGGCGAACCGCCAGTCGCAGAAGAGCGCCTCGGCGAGGCCGTGCTTGTCGGTCACCTTCAGGTAGCGCGCCGGCACGATCTGGTCGGTGTCGACGTCCTCGGCCGGGAGCGGGATGACCTTCGAGCTGAAGGTCGTGAACGGCTCGGCCATCAGCGGCCCCCGACGAGGCCGGCGGCCTCGATCCCGGGCAGCGTCCGCGGATCCGCGATGACACCCGCGATCGCGCTCGCGGCGGCCGTGAGCGGCGACGCCAGGAACGTGCGGCCGCCGCGGCCCTGGCGCCCTTCGAAGTTGCGGTTCGACGTGCTGACCGCGTACTGGCCGGGCGACAGCTGGTCGCCGTTCATCGCGATGCACATCGAGCAGCCCGCCTCGCGCCACTCGGCGCCCGCCGCCCGGAAGACCTCGGCGAGGCCCTCGTTCTCGGCCTCCTTCTTCACCTCCTGGCTGCCGGGCACGACCATGACCCGGACCCCGTCGGCGATCCTGCGATCGCGGAGCGCCGCGGCGGCTAGGCGAAGGTCGCTGATCCGTCCGTTCGTGCACGAGCCGATGAAGACGACGTCGACCTTCTGGCCGAGGATCGGCTGGCCGGGCCGGAGGTCCATGTACTCGAGGGCGCGCTCGAGGGCGCGCCGCTGGGCGGGTTCGGCCTGCTCGTCCGGCGACGGGACGCGCGAGGTGATCGGGATGCCCATGCCCGGGTTCGTCCCATACGTGATCATCGGCTCGAGTCTCGAGGCGTCGATGGTCACGGACCGGTCGAAGCGCGCGTCGTCGTCGGTCGGGAGCCGGCGCCAGGCGGCGACCGCCTCGTCCCACGCGGGGCCCGCCGGCGCGTGCGGGCGGCCGGCGATGTACTCGAACGTCGTGTCGTCCGGGGCGACGAGGCCGGCCCGGGCGCC
>JBFKVO010000278.1:0-2363 GCA_041639095.1 Candidatus Limnocylindrales bacterium
CGGGCGAGGCCCTCCTGGATCCGCCCCGGCGCCCGGGCCCGTGCTGCCGCCTCCACGTCGAACAGCCGGACGTCGTCCCCGGCCTCGAGGGCGACCTGGGCGATCCCCGTCCCCATCGTCCCGGCACCGAGGATCGCCACCGCGTCGCTCATGGGCTGCAACGGTAGTGCCTCGATCGCGTCTGCGTCTGCAGGGCTGCGACCCGCCCTGCGCGCGTCCCCAGGCTCGAGTCGCCATCGAGACGCCGGTGGAGCAGGATCTGCGAACGATCATGGCCGAGATCCGCTATGCCGCGACCGTCGATGGGGTCCACGTCGCCTACCGGGCGATCGGCGCCGGGCCGGTCGACATCGTGTTCATCTCGTGGTTGATGAACGTCGAGCAGGTGGAGCGCTGGCGACGGCCGGCCGACGTCCTCGGCCGTCTTGGGTCGTTCGCGCGGATCGTCATCCTCGATCGCCGCGGCACGGGCCTCTCCGACCGGGCTGTCGACCGGACGCGACATCTCACGCTCGAGGCGCGGATGGACGATATCCGCGCGGTGATGGACGATCTCGGGATCGCCCGTGCCGTGCTCCTCGGTGCGGAGGACGGCTTCCCGGTCGCAGCGACGTTCGCGGCGACCTACCCGGAGCGGACGTCGGCCCTCGTCGGCTACGGCGCCGTGGCCCGCACGGTCGCGACGCCCGACTACCCGTGGGGGCGCCTCGCGAGCGACCAGGCGCGACTCGAGGCCGAGGTGAACGCCCACTGGGGCACGCCGGAGCTCGCCGCTCGGTGGTTGCGGTACATCGCTCCTGACTGGGCGGACGACCCCGAGGAGGTGAGCCAGTTCGCGGCGTGGATGCGCAACAGCCTCGGTCCGGGTGATGCGCGCTCGATGCTGCGGGTCGATCGCGACATCGACGTCAGGGACGTCCTGCCGACGATCGGCGTGCCATCGCTGATCATCCATCGGTCCGACGACGCGGCGTTCCCGGTCGGCAATGCGCGCTTCCTGGCCGAGCGGATCCCGGGCGCCCGTCTCGTCGAGGTCCCCGGTCGCGGGCACGGCTGGCCGTACGAGCCCGATGGCTTCGTCGAGGCCGTCCGCCGGTTCGTCGGCTCGGTCCGCGAGGAGGAGGCGGCGTTCGAGCGCGTGCTCGCGACGATCCTCTTCACCGACATCGCGAGCTCGACCGAGCGTGCGGCGGCGATCGGCGACCGCAGCTGGCGCGACGTCGTCGAGCGGCATCACGGGATCGTCCGCGCGATGCTCGCACGCTACCGGGGCGTCGAGGTCGACACGGCAGGTGACGGGTTCTTCGCGACGTTCGACGGACCCGCGCGCGCCGTCCGCTGCGCCGAGTCGATCGTCAGCGCGGTCCGACCGCTGGGGATCGAGGTGAAGGCGGGCGTCCACACCGGCGAGGTCGAGACGATCGACGGGAAGATCGGCGGGCTCGCGGTCAGCATCGGCGCACGCGTGGCGGCGCTCGCCGCCCCCTCCGAGGTCGTCGTGTCGTCGACGGTCAAGGACCTCGTGGCCGGATCCGGGATCGTGTTCGAGGACCACGGCGAGCACGATCTCCGCGGCGTTCCCGATCGCTGGCACCTGTATCGCATCCGGGGGTAGGCGACAGCCCGAACGATCGGACGATCGCCGGACACTCCGTCTACCCTTGCCCCGATGACGAGACGCCACGGCGGGGGGTGATGAACGAGACCCGATTTCGAGCGGCGGAGTCGCGAGCCTGGGCACGACACGGCGCACGTCCGACCGAGCGCCGTGTCCGCATCCGATCGCACGACCTGGCGATCCGGGTCCAGGAGCTGGGCGACGGTCCGCCGGTCGTGTTCCTGCATGGCGCCCTGACGAGCGGACTCAGCTGGGTGAGCCTGGCGGCTCGCCTCGACGGGTTCCGGCGCATCGTCGTGGACCGGCCCGGGACCGGGTTGAGCGACCCGCTCCCCGACGCCCTCGACGCGGCGGCGTTGCCCCGGTTCGCCGATACGTTCGTCAGCGAGGTCCTCGACGCGCTCGGGCTCGAATCCGCCCACGTCGCGGCCAACTCGCTCGGCGCCTACGTGGCGCTGCGATCCGCGGCCGCGCACCCCGAGCGCGTCGACCGGATGGTCCTCTACAGCTGGTCGGTCGGCGTGGCGACCGGTTCGACCCCGTGGTTCGTGCGCCTCCTCAGCGTCCCCGGCACGGATCGCCTGCTCGCGTCGATCAGGCCGACGGAGCGCGCGCTGCGCCTGGTCCTGCGGATGATCGGCGGCGGGCCGACCCTGGACGGAGGCGCGCTCGACGGTCAGCTGCCCGCCTACGTCGCCCTCTTCCGCGACACCGACACGATCCGGAACGAGCTGGCGCACGCCCG
>JBFKVO010000279.1:0-2333 GCA_041639095.1 Candidatus Limnocylindrales bacterium
GAGCTCGACCGCCTGCTCGGCGCCGAGCGTCCGTCGCTCGGTCTGCGGCTGATGGCGGAGACGGGATTGCTCGAGGTCGTCTGGCGGGACCTCGCGGCCCAGCGCGGCGTGCCCCAGGACAAGGTCCCCGGCGAGGACCTCTGGGACCACACCCTCCGCACCGTCGACGCCGCCCCCGTGGAGCGGCCGACCGTTCGCCTCGCGGCGCTCCTCCACGACATCGGGAAGCCGGCGACGATGGCCGACGGGCACTTCCACGGCCACGATGCCGTGGGGGCGGACCTCGCGCGCGCGTTCCTCGATCGGCTCCGCTACCCGCGGTCGGTGCAGGACCGGGTCGTCCATCTCGTCCGGCAGCACATGTTCGCCTACGAGCCGGCGTGGAGCGACGCGGCGGTCCGGCGGTTCATCGGCAAGATCGGCAGGGCGGCCCTCGAGGACCTCCTCGACCTGCGCGAGGCCGACAACGTCGGGAGCGGGCTGCCGCCGGATTCGGGACGCCTGGCCGAGTTGCGCGACCGGATCCGGCGCGAGCTGGAGGCCCAGGTGGCGCTCGACCTCGCCGACCTCGCGATCGACGGCGGCGACCTCATCGAGCAGCTCGGGCTCGCGCAGGGTCCGTCGGTCGGGGTGCTCCTCCAGGCACTGCTCGAGCGGGTCGTCGAGGACCCCGCGCTCAACGACCGTCCGACGCTGCTGCTCCTCGCACGACAGCTCATGGAGGACGACACGTGATCGAGTGGCTGCTCGAGGCCGACCGGGCGCTCGCGGCGGGTCGTCTCGACGACGCGCAGCGGAAGTTCGAGCAGGTCGCCGCGAACGACGCACGCAACGCGATCGCGGTCGTCGGGCTGGCACGCGTCGCGATGGCTCGCGGGAACGTGCCGACCGCCCGGACGCTCATCGAGCGGGCACTCGCCATCGATCCCGACAACGCGGCGGCGCGGCGCCACGCGGCGGCGCTCCCGGCGGTCCGCGTCGTGTCGGTCCCGGCCGCGGCGGATCCGCCGCCGTCCGCGAGGCCGTCTCCGGGTCGACCGGCTGTCCCGCCGGCCGGCGACCCGGTATCGTCCGACGCGATGACCGCCCGCCCCGGAACCGACCCGATCGGCACGCCGCCCGGCCGCGACATGTTGCCCGACCCGGATCCGGCGCCGTCCGCCGGTGGCCGCCTCCTGCGCCGCCTCCTCGGGCGCGACCGGTGAGCCGCCGCTGATGCGGATCCTCGTCACCGGCGGTGCCGGCTACGTCGGGGCGGTGTCCGTCGACACGCTCCTCGCGGCCGGCCACGATGTCATCGTCCTCGACGACCTCTCGACCGGTCATGCGGCCGCCGTGCCGTCCGGGGCGAAGCTGCGCGAGGGCTTGTACACGGACCCGCGGGCGACGGCAGCGATCTTCCGGAAGGGTCGGATCGAGGCGATCCTCCATTGCGCGGCGCGCTCGCTCGTCCCCGAATCGGTCACCGACCCGGCCCGCTACTGGCGGGACAACGTCGCCGGCGGGATCGCGCTGCTCGACGCGGCCCGCGAGGCCGGGGTCGGGCGGTTCGTCTTCAGCTCGACGGCGGCCGTGTACGGGATCCCCGCCGTCACCCCGATCCGCGAGGACGCGCCGATCGACCCGATCAACCCGTACGGCGAGACGAAGGCCGCGTTCGAGCGTGCGCTCGCGGCGTTCGGCGCGTCGCACGGCCTGCGCAGCGTGACGCTCCGCTACTTCAACGTCGCCGGGGCGACCGAGCGGATCGGCGAGCGCCACGACCCCGAGACGCACCTCATCCCGAACGCGCTCCTCGCGGCCGAGGACGGACCGCCGCTGCGGCTGTTCGGCGACGACTACCCGACCGCGGATGGCACGGCCCTCCCCGACTACATCCACGTATAGGACCTCGCCGACGCGCCCCTCGCCGCGCTCGAGGCGACAGCGCCCGACGATCCCCGGACAGACGTCCCGCTCATCTGCAACCTCGGGACGGGGTCCGGGTTCAGCGTCCGTGAGGTCGTGGCCGCGGTCGAGGCGGTCGTCGGCGCCCCGGTCCCCCACGAGGTCGCCCCGCGGCGAGCCGGCGACCCGCCCGAGCTCGTCGCCTCGGCCTCGCGCGCGAAGCATGCCCTCGGCTGGGAGCCGCGCCGGTCCGGGCTGGCCGAGATGATCGGCTCGGCCTGGGCGTGGCGCCGGGCGCACCCGGACGGCTACGGCGACTGACCCGCCGCACACCGGGAGATCCGGAGGTCACCGGGCGACTTCGCCGCGGCGAGGTCGTCGATCCCCGGTCAGCGCGGCTCGAGCGGCGACTCCGACGGCATCAGGCTGGGCGGCGGCGGCGCGGC
>JBFKVO010000280.1:0-2322 GCA_041639095.1 Candidatus Limnocylindrales bacterium
ACCATGGCGCCGGCGAGGATGACGACGATGCTCAGGTGGGCGACGACCGTCCCGAACGGCGCCCAGCGGAAGCGGTCCGCGTACACGTGGAGCGTGCCGTCGTCCGCCGAGACGACCCGGTAGCGGCGGCCGCGCATCGCCCGGACGAGGGTCGCCTCGACGTCGGCCGGCGTCCCGCGGACCACGATGCGCTCGTGCTGCGGCGCGTGGTCGAAGAACCGCGTTCCCACCTTCACATGGGGCTTCGTGACGGTCCGCCAGAGGCCGGGGAGACGGTTGCTCGAGCAGGCGAGCAGGCTCGCCGCCAGGAACGCGCTCATCGCCCGGAACCAGACCGACTGGAAGATGTTGAAGAACCCGAGCCCGTCCATGACGTCCGTCCACCCGCCGTACTTCGGGCGGATCTCGTTGAGCCACTCCGCCTTCGCGGCCGGGTTGGCCTCGACGCCGGGCTGGACCTGGACGACGAGCGTCCCGACGAGGGACAGCGCGGCGATCGCGAGGATGAGGACGATCCCGAACCGCATCGAGGTGAGGAGGTGCCAGACGCGCTCCAGCGCGTCGTCGATACCGCCGGACGCGCGTCGGGCGACGGCTTCCCGGAGCGGGACGGCCTCGACCGGGGGGAGGTGCGCGCGGCGTGCGTCGTTCGTCATCGCATCCTCCTCAGATCCCCAGCGGCGAGCCGAAGCTCGCCAGCCAGACGAGGGTGTCGGTGATCATCAGGAAGCCGATCGCGATGAGGGCCACGCCGGTCACGACCGACACGGCCCGGTGGTGACGGCCGACCCACTGGAGCCGGCGGGCCATCCAGTCGGCGCCCATCGCGACGGCGAGGAACGGGACCGCGAGACCGGCCGCATAGGCGACGAGCAGGACCGTGCCCTCGACGACGCTGGCGGTGACCGAGGCGAGGCCGATGATCCCGCCGAGGATCGGCCCGATGCACGGGCTCCAGCCGGCCGCGAACAGCGATCCGAACAGGAGCGAGCGCCGGTACCGCGGGGGCGCCCCGCCGACGGTCGCCGTCCCGCCGGCCGCCATCCCGCCCGCGAAGACGGGCATCGCGCGCGTGTCGCGCCACAGGGCTCCGACGTTGATGACGCCCGCGACGTGGAGGCCGAGGAAGACGAGGATCGCGCCGCCCGCCTGGCGCAGCAGCCGGGCGTTGTCGGCGAGGATGTAGCCGATCGCGCCGATCGAGGCCCAGAAGGCGACGAACACGAGCGTGAAGCCGGCGACGAACGCGAGGCCGTGGAGGAACGTCCGGCGCCGCGCGCCCGGCCCGGTCGTCGTCGTGCCGACCATGTAGCTGACGTACGCCGGCACGAGCGGCAGGCAGCAGGGCGACGCGAACGACACCACTCCCGCGAAGAACGCGACGAGGATGCCGACCTCGATCATGGCTGGACCGTCTCCGTCGGAGCTTCCGACGCCTCGGGCGCCTCGCTCGCCTCGGCCGATGGGGCGGCGGACGGTGCGGCCGACGGGGCGGCCGACTCTTGCGCGGCGATCGAGTCGAGGTGCGCCTGGACCGTCTCGGCGATGCTCGAGCCGGGGGCGAGGCGGATGACCTCGGCCCACGAGCGCTGCACGCCGTCGAGGTCCGGCGGATCGAGGTTCAGGTACAGGAAGCCCATGTCGTAGTGGGCCTCGACGTTCGCGGGGTCGCGGGCGAGGACCGCCTCCCACTGCTCGCGCGCCCCGTCGAGGTCGCCGAGGTTGAACCTCGCGGCGCCCAGGGCGAGCCGGGCCCGCAGGTTCGTCTCGTCGAGATCGATGAGCTTCTGGAGCCAGGTCGCCGAGGCGCCGAAGTCGCCGACGCGGTAGTACTCGTCGGCGAGCGACATCAGGGCGTCCTCGTCGGCCGGGTCGGCCTGGATGCGCTCCATGAGCGCGACCACGCGTGCCTCGTCGAGCTGATTCGCGTCCGCGCCCGACGCTGGCGGTGCCGTCGGGCCGAGCTGACCGGGACCCGCGCCCAGCTGGTAGCCGGCGAACAGGATCGCGACGGCGCCCGCGATGCCACCGGCCGCCAGGAGGAGCCGGCGGACGTAGGGGCGGCGCGGAGCCGACGCAGGCGTGTGCCCACGAGCCGTGCGAGCCGCGCGGGTCGCGCGCGTCGCGTGCGCGGTCGGGGCGTCCTCCGGGGCCGGCGGGAGGTCGACCGGCTCGGGCACGGTCTCCCGGTGCATGCTCGGCGTGACCTCGGCCAGCAGGCGATCGAAGACGTCCTCGTCGGAGGCGGCCTCGAAGGCGACATCGAGATCGTCGGCCGAGGGGTTCCGCAGCCCCGCGACCGGCACGGGCTCCGGGCGGTCG
>JBFKVO010000281.1:0-2316 GCA_041639095.1 Candidatus Limnocylindrales bacterium
CGGGGCCGGCAAGACGACGACGATGCGGATCGTCGTCGGCGTCCTCGAGGCCGACGCCGGCACGATCCGCTGGAACGGCGCCGACCACCGCTCGCTGCCGCGTCGGACCTGGGGCTACCTCCCCGAGGAGCGCGGCCTGTACCCGCGGATGACGGTCCTCGACCAGCTCGTCTACTTCGCCGGCCTGTACGGCGTGCCACGCGACCGGGCGATCCGCGAGGCGAAGGCGTGGCTCGCCCGCTTCCGGGTCCCGGAGTTCGCGGGCCGCCGCGCCGAGGAGCTGAGCAAGGGCAACCAGCAGAAGATGCAACTCCTCGCGGCCTCGCTCCACGGCCCCGAGGTCCTGCTGATGGACGAGCCGTTCACCGGCCTCGACCCGGTCAACGTCGCGCTCCTGCGCGAGGCGTTCCTCGAGCTCCGCGACGAGGGCCGGACGATCGTGTTCTCGACCCACCAGATGGACACGGTCGAGGCGATGTGCGAATCGGTCGCGATCGTCGACCGCGGGCGGCTCGTCGTCGGCGGCCCGGTCCGCGATGTCCGCCGCTCGACCGGCCGGCGCATGGTCCGCCTCTCGGTCGACGGCGACCATCGGCTCGAGTGGGTCGGGTCGGTGCCGGGGGCGCGGGTCATCCGTCCGGGGATCGACCGCTCGGAGATCGAGCTCGACCCCGGTGTCGAGCCGGACGAGATCCTCGCCGCGGCCCTCGCGCGCGGCGCGCGCGTGACGCACTTCGAGATCGCCGATCCGTCGCTCGAGCAGGTCTTCATCGACCACGTGGGCCATCCGCTCGACGAGGAGGCGACGCTGGCGCCCGCCGAGGAGTCCGCCGCGTGAGCGATCGCGACGCCACCTCGCAGCAGCGGCCGCTCGGGATCGCGCCTGAGCGTCCACCGGCACGCCACGAGCCCCTCTTCCCGAACGCGTACCTCGTCGCCCGCCGCGAGTACCTCGAGAAGGTCGGCAGCCATCTGTTCCACCTCTCGACGGTGCTCCTCGCGCTGCTCGCGGTCGTCCTTGCCTTCTCGCCGATCCTCGTCCGCGCGGTGGACGCGGGGAGCACGACGCGGATCGGTGTCGTCGCCTCCGACGACGCGCTCGCCGAGCGGGCGATCACGATCATGCGTGGGGTCCTCGGCACCACGACCGGCGGGTCGGGCGGCTACGAGTTCTCGCGCGCCGACTCGGAGGACGCGGCGGTCGGCGGTGTCCGGGACGGCGCGCTCGACGCCGCGCTCGTCGCCGCGCGGGAGCCGAACGGCCGGCTGACCTTCCGATTCCACGCCGGCGACGGGATCGGGGCGGAGCGAACCCAGCTCGTCAGCGTCGGGACGCTCGCGGTCGCCATCCTGGACTGGACCGGGAGCCAGCAGCTCGGCGGTGGACCGGCGTTCCAGCTCCCGACCCTCGACGTCGTCGCCGCCACGGGCCCGAACGCCGGCGGTCAGCCGATCGGCGGCGCCGAATACGCGAGCCGGCGGATCGTCGGCATCGTGTTCATCGTCCTCATCTTCATCACGGTCGTCATCTACGGGATGTGGGTGGCGGCTGGCGTCGTCGCCGAGAAGTCGAGCCGGGTCATGGAGCTCATCGTGAGCGCGGCATCGGCGCGGCAGCTCGTCGTCGGGAAGGTCCTCGGCATCGGCGCGGCCGGGCTCACGCAATTCGTCGGGATCCTCATACCCGCGCTCATCGCCCTCGCCTTCCAGGAACGCGTCGCCGAATTCGTGCTTGGACCCGGGGCGTCGCTCGGCGAATCGTTCGTCGCGCTGTCGGCGCCGCTCGTGCTCGCCTACATCGGCTTCTTCGTGCTGGGGTTCACGCTGTATGCGCTCGTCTACGCGGCGGCGGGCTCGCTGGTCAGCCGCCCGGAGGACCTCCAGGTGATCGCGCTGCCGCTCAGCCTCGTCGCGATCGGCGGCTATCTGATCGCGATCGGGGCGCTGTCGGGCAGTGGCGGCTGGCTCGTGCGGTTCGCCTCGTACGTGCCGTTCTGGAGCCCGTTCGTCATGCTCACGCGTCTGACGGTCGCGCGGGTCGAGCCGTGGGAGATCGTCCTCGCCTTCGCGCTCCTGGCGGCGACGGTCGTCGTGATGATCGGGCTCGCGGTCCGCGTCTACGCGGCAGGCGTCCTGCTCTATGGACAGCGGCCAGGTCTGCGCTCCGTCCTGGCTGTGGTCCGCCGGATCTGACGCCCGCCCCTGCGACCTCGACCGCGGGCGCGCGGGTCAGCCCTCGAGATCGTCCTCTTCGAACGGGAGGCGGCGGATGAGCGCGATGACGGGTGCCGCGCTCGAGTCCGGCGGCGCGTCCCC
>JBFKVO010000282.1:0-2273 GCA_041639095.1 Candidatus Limnocylindrales bacterium
CAACGCCGCGATCGCGGCCGAGGCCGTCGTCCGCGCCACCGGCGAGCCTGTCGCGATCCTCGACGTGGACTACCACCACGGGAACGGCACGCAGCAGATCTTCTGGGGGCGCGGCGACGTCCACTACGTCTCGCTCCACGGTGACCCCGCTCGGCAGTACCCGTATTACCTGGGCCACGCCTCCGAGACGGGCGGCGGTGCGGGCGCCGGCGCGAACCTGAACGTCCCGCTCCCGGCCGGCACGACCGACCCGATGTACCTCGCCGCGATCGACGACGCGCTCGAGGCGATCGTCGGGCGGCCGGGCTCGGTCATCGTCGTCTCGCTCGGCTTCGACACCTACGCTCACGACCCGATCTGCGACTTCGCGTTGACGACGCCCGTCTACCACGAGATCGGACGGCGGGTGGCCGCGACCGGCCGGCGGCTCGTCATCCTCCAGGAGGGCGGCTATCACCGGCCGTCGCTCGGCCAGAACGCGCGTGCGTGGCTGCGCGGCGCCGAGGGCCGGCCGTTCGACCATCTGCCGGCCGCGAGCTGAGCGTCCACCGCGCGGCCACCTCGTCGGGTGGCCGCCCCGCTGATGGGACCGCGGCGCTCCCGCGTTTCCCGTCGTACCATCGGGCGACCATGCCCGACCGACTCGAGCTCCCGGACCACGTTCGCCGGCTCGTCGAAGAGATCGAGACCGAGATGGGGGAGGGCGACGGCCCGGTCGGCCCGAGCGACGTCATCGAGGGGGATCTTGGCCGGCTGGAGCACGACCCCAACGGACGGGTCGAGGTCGCCGTCCGCGAGATCCTCGCCGAGATGGGCGAGGACCCCGACCGCCCCGGCCTCGCCGGGACACCGGATCGCGTCCACCGGATGTACGCGGAGCTGACGGCCGGCTACCACGTCGATCCCGATCGCCTCGTGAACGGGGCGATCTACGACGAGGCCTACTCGGAGATGGTCGTCGTCAAGGACATCCCGTTCTACTCGCTCTGCGAGCACCATCTCCTGCCGTTCTTCGGAACGGCGGCGGTGGCGTACATCCCGCGCGGCCGGGTCATCGGACTCTCGAAGATCCCGCGGATCGTGGAGACGTACGCGCGCCGGCTCCAGGTCCAGGAGCGGCTGACACAGCAGATCGCGTCGTTCCTCATGGACCGCCTCGAGCCGCAGGGCGTGGGCGTGGTCGTCGAGGCGACTCACCTGTGCGCCGTCATGCGCGGGATCCGCAAGCCGGGCACGGTGATGACCACGAGCGCGGTGCTCGGGCTCTTCCGGACCCGGGACCGGACGCGGGCAGAGTTCTTCGCTCACCTCGAGCGACCGGGGCCGGGCGCCTGACGGGCTCGGGTCGGGCCCATCGACGCCGCCGGGGCGCCGTCCCGACCGACGAGCCCGCGGGTGGTGCCGCGGCACCGACGCCGCGCCCTACAATCGGCCCATGACGAGCCGCCCGCTCAAGGTCCTCATCGCGAAGCCCGGACTCGACGGTCACGACCGGGGCGCGAAGGTGCTCGCTCGCGGCCTTCGTGACGAGGGCTTCGAGGTCGTCTACACCGGGCTTCGCCAGACGCCCGAGATGGTCGTGACCGCCGCGCTCCAGGAGGACGTCGACGTCGTCGGCCTGTCGATCCTGTCAGGCGCCCATATGACGCTCGTCCCGAAGATCTGCCGCCAGCTCGGCGAGGCCGGTCTCGACGACGTCCTCGTGACGGTCGGCGGGATCATCCCCGACGACGACGTCGCGGCCCTGAAGGACGCGGGCGTCGCCGCGGTCTTCGGGCCCGGCACGACGATCGGGGAGGTCGCGGAGTTCCTGCGGGCGAACGCCCGGCGACGCGAGTAGCGTGGCGCCGCCGGGCGGCTCCGCCGAAGCGACGGCCGATGCGCTCGTCGACGCGGCCCTCGCCGGGGACCGGCGGTCCCTCGCGCGGCTCCTGACCGCGGTCGAGAACCGGACGCCCGTCGCCGAAGCCGCGCTCCGCCGCGTGTACCCGCTCGCCGGCCGTGCCCACGTCGTCGGCATCACCGGACCGCCGGGCTCGGGCAAGAGCACGCTCGTCGCGGCGCTCACGACGATCGCCCGCGCAGCGGGCCGCACGGTCGGGGTGATCGCGGTCGATCCGTCGAGCCCGATCACCGGCGGGGCACTGCTCGGCGACCGCATCCGGATGCAGCTGCACGCCGGCGATCGCGACGTGTTCATCCGCTCGATGGCGGCTCGCGGTCACGCCGGCGGGCTGGCGTCGACGTCGAGTGCGGCCGCGGCCGTGATGGAC
>JBFKVO010000283.1:0-2256 GCA_041639095.1 Candidatus Limnocylindrales bacterium
CGCCACCGGGACCATGGTCATCTGGCTCGGCTCACGGCCGCCCAGCATCCTCGACGGACATGCTGCGCGATCGACTGCCGTCCTCGAGCCGCATGTCGCCGTCCCAGGGCCTCATGACCGACCAGACACAACAGCATCTCGCGCTTCAGTGGGCCGTCGCCAGCGTCCTCGCCGAGGCGCGGACGGTCGCCGACGCGGGGCCACGCGTGCTTGCCGCGATCGGCGCGGCCCTCGATCTCGATGTCGGGATGCTGTGGATGCCCGACGAGGGGAGCGACCCGCCGCTGCTCGACGTCATCGCGACGTGGAGCCGGGACCCGGACCGGCCGTCCACCTTCCTCACCGCCTCGGCCCACCGTCGCTTCGAGCGCGCGGCGGGCGTGCCCGGGCGGGTCTGGGATACCGGTCTCCCGGTCCACGTCGAGGACACCGCCTCGAGCCGGTGGTTCGCGCGCCGCGCCGTCGCCGCGGAGGACGGCATCGTGAGCGGCTTCGCGGTCCCGATCCTGCGCGACACGACCGTCCTCGGGGTGATGGAGTTCTACGCGCGCACGCCGCGTCCCGAGGACGCCCGCTTCCTCGACAGCATGCGCTCGGTCGGGCGCCAGATCGGCCAGTTCGTCGAGCGGGCGCGCGCGGAACAGGCGGTCCGCGACAGCGATGCGCACAAGAGCGCGATCTTCGAGGCCGCCCTCGACTGCATCATCACCGTCGATCACCGCGGCGTCGTGCGCGAGTTCAATCCCGCCGCGGAACGCACGTTCGGATACGGCCGCGAGGACGTGATCGGCCGCGAGCTCGGCGATCTCATCGTCCCGGAGCATCTGCGCGAGGCACACCGCGAGGGGTTCGCCCGCTACCAGCTGACCGGCGTCCCGCACGTCCTGGGCCGGCGGATCGAGATCGAGGCGATGCGCGCGGACGGATCGCTCTTCCCCGTCGAGCTGACGGTCGTCCGCGTGGACATCGGCGGCCATCCGTCATTCACGGCCTATCTTCGCGACATCTCCAGCCAGGTCGGCTACGAGCGCCAGCTCCGCGAGGCCGAGGAACGCTACCGGACGCTCGTCGAGCGGCTGCCGGCGATCGTCTACGTCGCCGAGGCCGGGGCGGAGGGTCGCTGGCAGTACGTCAGCCCGCAGATCGAGACGATCCTCGGGTTCACGGTGGAGGAGTGGCTCGCCGACAGGGGCCTGTGGGCCCGCCAGCTCCACCCCGAGGACCGCGACTCGGTCGTCGCCGACGACGAGGCGACCCTCGCTCGCCCGCCCGGGCAGACGATCGTGTCCGAGTACCGGATCCTCACGAAGCGCGGCGAGACGGTCTGGCTGCGCGACGAGATGGTGGCGATCCCGGTCCCCGACGGACGTCCGACGCAGGTCCGCGGCGTCATGGTCGACATCACCGAGCGCAAGGGGCTCGAGCAGCGTCTCACCCAGCATGCCTTCTACGACACGCTCACGGGCCTCCCGAACCGCGTCCTCTTCATGGAGCGGCTCGAGCACGCCCTCGCGCGCCAGGGGCGGGCGAGGGCGGGGCTGCTCGCGCTGATGTTCCTCGACGTGGACGACTTCAAGGTGATCAACGACACGCTCGGCCACGCCGCCGGCGACGAGGTCCTTGCGGCGATCGGGGAGCGGCTCGCCGGGGTCGCGCGCCGCATCGACACCCCGGCACGGTTCGGGGGCGACGAGTTCACGCTGCTCCTCGAGGACCTCGATGGGCAGGGCGACGTCGTCGCGATCGCCGAGCGGCTCGCGGAGCGGTTCGTCGAGCCCTTCCGAGTGGGTGAGCACGAGCTCACGCTCACGGCGAGCCTCGTGATCGCGATCGCGGCCGACGCCCGGACGTCCGCCGAGGAGCTCGTCCGCCACGCGGACATCGCGATGTACCGGGCGAAAGAGAACGGCAAGTCGCGCTACGAGATCTACCACGAGCGCCTCAGTGTGGCCGCGTGGCGGCGCCTGGAGCTCGAGGGCGAGCTGCGCCGGGCGATCGACCGGGACGAGCTCCGCGTCTACTTCCAGCCGATCGTCGAGCTCGCGACGGGTCGCGTGAGCGGGGTCGAGGCGCTCGTTCGCTGGGATCATCCCGAGCGCGGCCTGCTGCCGCCGTCCGAGTTCAGCCCGTTCGCCGAGGCGAACGGGCTCATCGTGCCGATCGATCGGTTCGTCCTCACCGAATCGTGCCGCCAGCTCGTCGCGTGGGACGCCGACCTCGGCGACCGCCTGACGGTGAGCGTGAACCTCTCAGCCC
>JBFKVO010000284.1:0-2128 GCA_041639095.1 Candidatus Limnocylindrales bacterium
CCGGGCCGCGTTCACGACGATGACGTGATCGCCCGAGTCGAGGTGCGGGCTGTACGTCGGCTTGTGCTTGCCCTCGAGGACCCGGGCGACGCGCGTGGCGAGCCGGCCGAGGGTCTGGTCCGCGGCGTCCACGACGTACCAGCGCCGCTCGATGTCGCTCTCGCGGATCGCGATGGTCTTCGCGTTCATCGTTCCTCGTCGTCTCCGTTCGTTCGTTCGTCCGTTCGTCCGTTCGTTCGCCCGAGGGCGACCCTCCGCAGGCACAGGCCCTGCGGCGGAGCGGCCGCCCCACCGAGGGCCGGTCGTCGTTCGGCCAGGGCCGCGGCGACCGCCGTCTCATCCATCTTGCCTCGACCGACCTCCAGGAGGACGGCCACGATCCTGCGGACCATCCCCCGCAGGAACGCGTCGGCCCTGACGTCGATCGTCACGAGCCGGCCTTCCCTCCGGACCCGGACCGCGTGCACGGTCCGGACCGGCTGGCGGTCCCCTCCGCCGAAGGCGGTGAAGTCGTGCCGACCCTCGAGGATCGACCCGGCCCGCGCCATCGCGGCGGTGTCGAGCGGGGTCCGCACCCGGAGCGCGAAGCGCTCCCGAAGCGGACTGCGCGGCCCGTTCCAGACGGTGTAGCGGTACTCCCGGTACCGCGCCGCATAGCGGGGGTGGAACCCTCGTGGCGCCCGCCGGAGGTCGCGCAGCGCGACGTCCTCGGGAAGGATCGCGTTGAGGGCCTGCTGGAGCTCCGGCGCCGAAAGCCGCCCGGCGTAGGTGAAGGCGATCACCTGCCCCGTGGCGTGGACCCCGGCGTCGGTCCTCCCGGCGCCGTCGACCGGCTGTCGCACCCCATCGCTGAGGCTGGCCAGCGCGGCCTCGAGCACCCCCTGGACCGTTCGCGTCCCCGGCTGCGCCTGGAACCCGAAGAAGTCCGTGCCGTCGTATTCGACCCGGGCGCGGTAGCGTCCGGGGACGCCCTCTCGGGCGCCTCGTGCGATGTCTCGCGTCGGGTCCGTCCCGAGCTCAGACGAGCTCGAGCTGGACGATCTCTGCGGCATCGCCCATCCGTCGACCGATGCGGACGATCCGGGTGAACCCGGAGGTCCGGTCGGCGTACTTCGGGGCGATCTCGTTGAACAGCTTGTCGATGACGAGCGGCTCGTTCGGGAAGTCGGCGACGACCGCCCGCCGCGAGGCGAGATCCCCGCGCTTGGCGAGGGTGATCATCCGCTCGACGCGCCCGCGTACCTCCTTGGCCTTCGCCTCGGTCGTCTGGATCCGCTCGTGGCGGATCACGGCGACGGTGAGGTTCCGGTACAGGGCCATCCGCGGGCCGTGCTTGCGGCTGAGCTTGCGGCCGTCGATGCGGTGAGCCATCGGCTCAGGCCTCCGCCTCGTCCTCGAACGGCTCGTCGCCGTCCTCGTCGCCGGCGCCATCGGTCGGGGCGAGCGACTCGGGCAGGATGAAGCCGCGCATGAGCAGGCGCTCCTTCATCTCGTCGAGCGACTTCTTGCCGAAGTTGCGCATCCGGAGGAGGTCGTCGTCCTTGAGCTGGAGCAGCTGGCCGACCTTCACGATGTTGTTGCGCTTCAGCGAGTTGTAGGCGCGCATCGGCAGGTCGAGCTCCTCGATCGGCATGTCGAGCATGTTCGGCGGGAGCTGCGGCACGCCCGGCGCGGCGCGATCGACCGGGACCGCCGCGGCCCCGATCGTCACGAACGGGCGGAACTGGTTGACGAGGATCTCCGCGGATCGGCTGAGCGCCTCCTCGGGCGAGACCGTGCCGTCGGTCTCGATCTCGATCGTCAGCTTGTCGTAGTTCGTGACCTGGCCGACGCGCATGCTCTCGACCCAGTAGTTGACCTTGCGCACGGGCGTGAACACCGCGTCGACGGCGATGACGCCGATCGGGAGAGCTTCGGTCCGCTCGGCCGCGAGATAGCCCACGCCGCGCTCGACGGTAAGGTCCATCTCGACCGTCACGTCATCCGAGTCGAGGGTCATCAGCGCGAGGTCCGGGTTGACGATCTCGACGTCGGCCGACTCGGCGACATCCGCCGCGGTCACCTCGCCCGCCCCGCTCTTGATGAGCCGGAGCTGGACGGGATGGGCGACGAAGCTCTTCAGGCGGAG
>JBFKVO010000285.1:0-2048 GCA_041639095.1 Candidatus Limnocylindrales bacterium
ACGGTGGTGTCGCCAGATCGGGCCGACGCCCGGACCGGCCGATGTCGAACCAGCATCCGGGAGACCACGAACGATGACGATCACCGGGTCGATCCTCCGCCTCGCCGGCGCGACGCTCCTCGTCGTCGCCGTCGCGGGCTGCGGCGGGCTCGGCCGACTTTCCGGCGCCCCGGGCGGGGACCCGGGTACGGACCCGGCCGCGGGCTCCGTGCCGCCGTCGCTCGGAGGCGACCTCGAGACCGACGGGGCCACCACGGACGACGCGCTCGCGAACGAGCTCGACGCCCTGCTCGACGAGATGGACGCGGGGTTCGACGACCTCGACCCGTCCATCGGCGAACCGGGCGCGTCCCCCGCACCGTCAGCCGGCACGTCCGGGGGCACCTCGGGCGGCTCGTCCGGCGGCTCCGCGTCGGGCCAGGGCGGCACAGGCTCGCCCGCGCCACTTCCGGCTTTCGACCCGGGCTCGTTCGCCGACCTCGACGCCGCGCTCTCCGCTCTCGAAGCCTCGCTCAGCGCCGGCGCTGCCGGCTCGGAAGGGAACCTGCCATGAACAGCCTTCAGCGTCGCTCTCGCTTCCTCGCCCGCCTCGTCTCCATCGGCCTTGCCGGGATCGTCCTGGCCGGGTCCGCCGCGCCGGCGCTGGCCGCCCATGAACCGCAGCGGGACACGGCGTCGCATCGCGACGGCCGCTGCTCCGCCGAGTGGCGCGCGTTCCACGACGAGCCGACCGTCCGCGAGGGCATCGCACTCGGCGACTGCGAGATCGAGCGTCGCCTGCACGACCTCGACGTCGTCCACGACCGGGTCCTGGCCTCGCGCGTCATGACCGACCGGCACAAGGCCGCGGTCATCCGGATCATCGACCGCACGACGGCCGGGCTCATCGCGCTCCGCCGCGAGATCCACGCGAACGACACGTTGCCGGCCCTCATCGAGGACCTCCGCCGGATCGCGTCGGACTTCCGCGTCTACCTGCTCGTCATCCCGCAGGCGCACCTGACGAACGCGGCGGACGCGGTCGTCGCGATCGGGAAGCGGTTCGACACCTTCGACGAGCGCGCGTCGGCCTACATCGAGCGGGCGAAGAACGCCGGCTACGACACGACCGCGGCCGAGGAGGCGCTCGCCGCCATGAACCGCCACGTGGCCGCCGCCGAGGAGCTCGTAGACGGGCTCGCCGATGCCGTGCTCGATCTCACGCCCGCCGACTGGAACGACGGGACGGCGAAGCCCGTCCTCGACGAGGCCCGCCGGGACCTCCGGGCCGCGCGCGACCATCTCCGCGAGGCGCGCGCTGCCGCCCGCGACGTCATCGAGGCGCTCCGCGCGCTCCGCGACTGACCGCCGGGGCGGCGCGGGCGACCGATCGCCTGCCCGCGCCGCGACCACGCGAACCGGGGGTCGACCGGGTCCGCCATGTACGGCGGGCCCGGTCGCTTGCGGGGCTCACCGCCGAACGTCCCCCGACGATTCCGGGTCGGATGGCCCCGTCCGACCCGGGACCTCTGGCCCTCCCGACGCACGACGGACCCGTGGGAGGGTTGGTCCACGGCTCGTACGACGTGCCGTGGATCGGAGTACTTGCCATGCACGACCAGACGTCCCCTCGAGGCGCGCTGCGCCTCGGCGTTCTCGCAGCCACCGCCATCCTCGCGTTCGCCGCCTGCACGACCGGCGCGAGTCCGGGCGCAACATTCGGGGCGGGCAACACCACTGCGCCGACACCCGACGCGACCGCCGCGCCCACTCCGGAGCCGACGCCCGCGCCGACGCCCACGCCGGAGCCGACCGCGGCGCCCACGCCCGCACCGACGCCGTTCGTGGCGGGCACCAAGGAGGCGCCCCGTGTCATCGAGATCGCCATGCTCGATGCGTTCGCCTTCGAGCCGAACGGGATCGCCGTCCAGGCGGGCGAGACGGTGCGGTTCGTGCTCCACAACGAGGGCGTCCTCCCGCACGACTTCACGGTCGGCGACGAGATGGCCCAGATGCACCACGAGGAGGAGATGGCGGGCGGTGGTCATGGCCACGGCCATGCAGACAAC
>JBFKVO010000286.1:0-2001 GCA_041639095.1 Candidatus Limnocylindrales bacterium
CGCCGCCGACGACGATCGAGCGTGCTCCCGTCTCGTCGGCGGCCCGGATCGTCTTCGCCGCGAGCACGTCCACCACGCTCTCCTGGAACCCGTGCGCAAGCTCCGCGACGGTCGCCGTCGGCAGAACCTCGTCGTCGCCGAGCCCCGCATCCCGGCGCGCCTTCTCCGCGGCCCGGCGGGCGGCGGTCTTGAGACCCGAGAAGCTGAAGTCGTAGGAGTCTCCCATCCAGGCGCGCGGAAACGCGACGTCGCGCCGCGTCGCGCCCTCCGCCGCGCGCATGATCGCGGGGCCGCCGGGGTAGTCGAGCCCGAGCAGGCGACCCACCTTGTCGAACGCCTCGCCGGCGGCGTCGTCGACCGTCTCGCCGAGAAGACGGTAGGCCAGGTGGTCGGTCATCTCGACGAGGAACGTGTGGCCCCCGGACACCACGAGCGCGACGAGCGGGAAGTCGGGCTCGGGTCGCTCGTCCTCCTCCGCGTCGAGCAGCCAGGCCGCGTACACGTGGCCCTCGAGGTGGTTGACGCCGACCAGGGGCTTGTCGTGCACCCACGCGAGCGTCTTCGCGACGTTGATCCCGACGAGGAGCGAGCCGGCGAGCCCGGGGCCGTACGTCACCGCGATCCCGTCGAGATCGGCCCAGTCGACGCCGCCGTCGTTCCAGGCTTCGTCGAACACGGGCAGGATCCAGCGCAGGTGGGCCCGCGCGGCGACCTCGGGGACGATCCCGCCCGTCGCCGCGTGGAGGGCGACCTGGCTGGCGACGACGTTCGCCCGGATCCGGCGACCCTCGACGAGGGCGATCCCGGTCTCGTCACATGACGACTCGATCGAGAGGAGGAGCGGGCCGCTCATCGGGCGTCGCGGTCGGCGTCGTCGGCGGCGCCATCGGGGTCGGCCACGGCGTAGGCGTCGTCGTGTGCGAGCCGCTGCCGGACCTCCTCGATCCGCGCGAGCAGCGCCGGGTCGCCGAGCGACGGCGTCGTCATGATCAGGGCGTCCTCCTGGTCGTCGCTGTAGTAGCGCGGGCGGATCCCGACGGGCCGGAAGCCGACCTTCTCATAGAGCCGCCGCGCGGCGAGGTTCGAGAGCCGGACCTCGAGGGTCGCCTCCGAGGCCCGGCGCGCGATCGCGATGTCGAGGAGCGCGACGATGAGCCGCTCGCCGATGCCGACCCTTCGCCAGGCCGGGTGGACGGCGAACGTGGTCACGTGCGCCTCGTCGACCATGAGCCACATCCCTGCGAAGCCGACGACCTCGTCGCCCGCCCGGGCGACGACATAGGACGCGAGCCGGTTCGACTGGAGCTCGCTCCGGTACGCGTGGGACGGCCACGGCGTCGTGAAGCTGGCGCGCTCGATCGCGTAGACGGCGTCGAGGTCGTCGAAGCGCATCGGCTCGACGCGGACCCTCAGCGGGGGTCGCGCGACCATGCCACCGTTCCGTCCGTCGCCGATACGCCGCGCGGGAGGGTCACGTACTCGGGGACGAGGCGCGCCACGTCGTCCGCCTCCCCTCGGATGAGCCGCTCGACCCCGAGGCGGACGAGCGCTGCGGCGAACCCGGCCCACGCGCGCTCGCCCCGCTCCAGCGCCGCCGGCGGGGCGCGGTCGACGAGGTCGAGCGCGACGAGGGTCTCGCCCGACTCGAGCGCCGGCTCCGTGCCGTCCGGGAGGAGCCGTGGCGACGCGCCCGGCCGCACCTCGATGCGGTCCGCGGGGCCGGCGGGCATGAGCAGCACCGGGCGGCCGACGGCCGCGTCCCCGGACGGTGCGTCCACGGCCGCGGCGAGCAGCGCCTCCGCCGTCGACACGCCGACGATCGGGAGGCCCAGGGAGGCCGCCAGCGTCTTCGCCGTCGCGAGCCCGACCCGCAACCCCGTGAAGGCGCCGGGTCCGGTCCCGACGACGATCCCGGCGATCCGCGACCGCCGGATGTTCTGCTCCCCGAGGAACCGCCCGATCGTGGGCAGGAGCGTCTCGCCGTGGCGATGGCCGGCCGGC
>JBFKVO010000287.1:0-1993 GCA_041639095.1 Candidatus Limnocylindrales bacterium
ACGACCGGACGCATCCCGCCGAGAGCGAGGCCCGTCGCGAGGGTCACGGCGTGCTGCTCCGCGATCCCGACGTCGATGACGCGCTCCGGGAACGCGTCGGCGAGCTTCGCCATCCCGGTGCCGGTCGGCATCCCGGCGGTGATCCCGACGACGCGCGGGTCCTTCCGGGCGATCGCGATCAGCTCGTCGATGAACACGGCCGTGTAGTTCGGGTTCTTGCGCGGCGCCCGGGCCGGCGGGGTCGCGTCGTCGGCCATCGACTCGCCGTTCGCCTTGCCGTTGCCGGCCGGCCAGGCGCTGAGGTCCATCGGGGGCAGCGCCGCGCCGTGGAAACCGACCTGGTCGGTCTCGGCCGGGTGGAAGCCGCGGCCCTTCTGGGTCCGGACATGGACGAGGACCGGACCGTTGAGCTCGAGAGCGGCCGTGAACGTCTCGCGCAGCTTCGCGACATCGTGTCCCGGGACGACCCCGATGTACGTGATGCCGAGGTCTTCGAACAGCTGACCCGGCTGTGCGAAGTTGACGACCGAACGGCGAAGCCGCTGGCTGAGCTCGAGCGCGGTCGGCCCGATGACCGGCAGGCGCTCGACGAGGTTGTCATAGGCGGTCTTGCTCGTCTGCCACGCCTGGCTCAGCTTGATCTGGCTCAGGTACTTCGAGAAGGCGCCGACGGTCGGGCTGATCGACATCTCGTTGTCGTTCAGGACGATGAGGAGCTCCGTCTTGCGGTGGCCGATGTCGTTGAGCGCCTCGAGCGACAGGCCGCTCATCAGCGCCGCGTCCCCGACGACGACCGCGATCCGCTCGCCGCGGCCCGCGAGATCGCGCGCGGTCGCGAGGCCCTGGGCGATCGAGAGCCCGGTCCCGGCATGGCCGCCGTCGAACACGTCGTGCTCCGACTCGCTGCGGCGCGGGAACCCGCCGATGCCGCCGATCTGCCGCAGGGTGCCGAACCGGTCGAGCCGGCCAGTGAGCAGCTTGTGCGGGTACGCCTGGTGGCCCGTGTCCCAGACGATCCGGTCCCGCGGCGACTCGAGGAGCTGGTGGAGCGCGATCGTCAACTCGACGACCCCGAGCGAGCTCCCGAGGTGGCCGCCCGTCCGCGCCACGGTCGAGATGATCGCCTCGCGGATCTCGGCGGCGAGCGCCTCGAGCTGGGCGTCGTCGAGGCGGCGGAGGTCGGCCGGGCCGGTCAGCGTTGCAAGGATCGACACGTGGGGCGCTGCTCCCGATCGAGGACGTTGCGGGCGCGAGTCTAGCGCGAATGGCGCCGCCGGCCCCCCGAGCCCCGTCCGCGGGCGTCGGGATTATCTGATACCACGATAGCGCATGTTTTCGCAAACCGCGCGGCCGGTCCCCGCCGGTCTCGCCCGTCGCTACTCCGCCTCGCGCGCGTCCTCGGGGGTGACGTCGATCGCCTCGAGGGCGCCGCCGGCGCGGGTGACGAGCTGCTTCACCCGCAGCTCCGCATCGGACAGGAGCCGCGCGCAGCGTTCGTGGAGCGTGACGCCGCGCTCGTAGAGCGCGATCGAGCGCTCGAGCGGGAGGCCGCCCGCCTCGAGCTCGGCGACGACCTTCTGGAGCTCGGCGAGGGCGTCGTCGAACGACAGGTTCGCGACGTCGGGCGGGGCTCCCGACGGGTTCGTTCCTCCGCCCGCGTCAGTCGTCGTCGCGTCCGTCACCGCGCTCCTCGTCCTCGTCCTCGCGCATCGCCCATCGCGACAGGCGGCGAGCCGCGAGCATACCAAGGCCGACCCCGATCACGAGGATGAGCGCTCCCAGGGAGACCATCGCGAGGCTCCACAGGAAGAGCCGGAGGGGATCGTCGATGGGCACAGGGCTCTCGCCTCAGCGACGTTCGGCCGTCGCCGGCAGGTCGCCGCGCGCCACGCGCACCGCGAGGCGGGTCCCGGCCGGCGCCTCGGCGGGATCACGGACGACGAGGCCGTCCTCGGCCCGCCGGACGATCGCGTAGCCGCGGTCGAGCGTCGCC
>JBFKVO010000288.1:0-1984 GCA_041639095.1 Candidatus Limnocylindrales bacterium
GCCAGCACGACGCCTTCGAGCGGCTCGTCGAAGGCGCCCTGGACCGGATCCCGGAGCCGTTCGCGGCGGCGCTCGACGAGGTCGCCGTCGTCATCGACGACGAGCCGAGCGCCGAGCAGCGCCGCGAGAACCACCTCGGCCCGGACGACACGCTCTACGGCCTGTACGAGGGGGTGCCGCGCACCGAGTGGGGCGCCGACTGGGTCGCCGTCCCGAACCGGATCACGATCTTCCGCACGCCGCTCCTCGAGGACTTCCCTGACCCCGACGACCTCGCCGAGGAGGTCCGGATCACGGTCATCCACGAGCTCGCCCACCACCTCGGGATCGACGACGACCGCCTGGAGGAGCTGGGCGTCGACTGATCGCGCGGCGGTCGCTCAGCCGATCCGGGAGATGCCGTCGAGGGCGGCGATGCCGAGGAGGACGGCGAGGATCCCGCCGACGATCATCGGCAGCGACACGAGCCGCGCCCGTCCGGAGGGCGCCGGTCGCTGGTCCCAGTACACCCGCGGCGGGACCGGGGCCGACGGGGGTGCGGGTCCGTCGGGAAGGGTCGGGTCGGTCGACGTCGTCGGTTCGGTCAGCTCGGCCGGTACCGTCAGCTCGGCCGGCACCGTCGGGTCCGTCTCCATCGTCGGTTCGGTCGGCATCGTCGGTTCGGTCACGGTCGTCGGCGCGACCGGCCGCGTGGACGGCGTCCCGGCGACCGCCTCGCGCGCGCGGTCGAGGCCGACCGTGACGTGCGTCAGCGACACGAATGCGACGACCTGCGGCGCGACGGCGATCGCGATCGTCGTGAACAGCAGCGTGCCGAACGCCAGCGTCCCGGCCAGGATCGCCCCGTAGGTGACCACGGTCGTGAGCGCGCCGCGATCGAACCCGAGTTCGAGGACGGTCCCGACCCGGAAGAGGATGTCGCCGCCCGCCCCGAGTGCGAACAGCTGGAGGTACTGCGCCGCGGCGGTGAACGTCGCGATGACGAGCCCGAGCCGCCAGCGGGCCTGGACGAGACGGAATCCACGGATGATGGCCTCGCGCGCCCCGACATCGCCGAGGACGATCCCCGTCTGGACGTAGGCGAACGGCGTGGCGACGAGGATCCCGACGACGAGGCTCACGAGCGTCAGCGCCTCGGACGACGGATCGACGTTGGCCCCGAAGATCGCCCCGACCGCGCCGCCCGCGATCCCGGCCGGGATCCCCACGAGGATCGCTGCGCGGATCACGCGCCAGAAGACCTGTCGCGAGCGGGTGACCGCCTCGCGCAGCGTGACCGGCCGACCGATCAGGCGTCCGCCGAGCACCGTGATCGCGAGGACGATGCTCTCGATCGTGATCGCGATCCAGCCGAGGGTCGCGATGAGCGCCCCGAGGGCGATCTGGCCGAACACGGCCTCATCGGGGAGCGGCAGATCCTCGGGCAGGGGCGGCTCGATGAGCGTGGGGTCGAACGCGTCGAGGAGCTCCGGCAGCCGGATGAGCAGGGCCGCAAGGACGACGACCAGCGGGCCGACGACGAACAGGAACTGTGCGGCCATGAACAGCGACGCGTTCCGCAGCTCGCGGCTCGCCCGCAGGTCGAGGTCGAACGCGCGGCCGAGCACTCGTCGCGCCGACGGGACGTCCCGGAAGTCGGATTCCGCCGCCGCGCCCGCGACGGGCGCCTGGGGTTCGTTCACGACCGCACCGTGCCGGCGCCGGTTTCCCCTCCGGCGGTCGCGGCGAGCGGCGCAGCGGCCGCAAGGAGCTCGCCGAGCCGCTCGACCTCCACGTTTCCGCCCGACGCCATGACGCAGACCCGGTCCCCGTCCCGGATGGGGATCGCGCCGCTGAGGACGGCCGCCAGGGCCGCCGCCCCCGCGGGCTCGAGGACCTGCTTCAGTCGCTCGACCGCGAAGCGCAGCCCGGCGAGGATCGTCGGGTCGTCGATGAGGACGATCCCCTCGAGGTAGCGGGCGCACATCGCCATCGTCCAGCGGCC
>JBFKVO010000289.1:0-1950 GCA_041639095.1 Candidatus Limnocylindrales bacterium
ACGGGCCGGTCGCGCGGCCGGGTCGGCGGCGCGGATCGGGCGGTCGCCGACGGCCGCGACGACCGCGTCGACGATCGTGGGCAGTGCCGCGAGGCGCCCGACACCGGTCTGGCCCGAGGCGAGCGGGCCCTCCTCGGGCTCCACGATCGCGTAGCCGAACGGATCCCGGAGGCGTGCGACGTTCGCGCGGGTCGCCGGGTGCCCGTACATCTCACCGTCCATCGCCGGCGCGACGACCACCGGGGCCGCCGAGGCGAGACACGTCGCGGTGACGACGTCGCCCGCGAGCCCGTTGGCCATCGCGCCGAGCCAGCTCGCGGTCGCCGGTGCGACGACGATCGCGTCGGCGGTGTCGGCGACGACGATGTGGCCGATCCGGCCGTCCGGGAGGAGCGCGAGGACGTCGGTCTCGACGGCATGGCCGGACAGCGCCTCGAGCGTCAGCGGCGCGACGAAGCGCGCGGCCGACGGGGTCATGAGGACGACGACCTCCGCGCCCTCGGCAGCGAGCAGGCGGACGATCTCGGCCGCCTTGTAGGCGGCGATCGAGCCGGTGACGCCGAGGGCGACGAGGCGGCCCGCCAGTCGGCCGGGAGCAGGCCCTGCCCCGTCCGTCGGATCGCCACGGCCGGAGCCGATCACGGGAGGCCGAGCTCGAGGCGCTCCCCGCCGGACACCTCAGCGTGGAGGATCGCGAGGCCCTTGAGCGTCAGGTCGGGGTCGATCGCGTCGATGCCGGGCAGCGCGGCGACCCACGGCGCGGCCGACAGCCCGCCGGTCAGGACCGCCCGCACCTCCTCGGGCCGGATGCCCGCGACGTCGGCGAGCTCGCGGCGCACCCGCTCGAGCAGGCCCGCCGCGAGCGCCTGGTAGCCGAAGACGGTCCCCGCCTGCATCGCCGAGATCGTGTCGCGGCCGATCGCGCGGTCGGGCGTCCGGAGCTCGATCCGCGGGAGCTTCGCCGTCCGCGCGGCGAGCGCCTCGAGGCCGAGCTCGAGGCCCGGCGCGATCGCCCCGCCGACGTACGCGCCGTCGGAGGCAACGCAGTCGAGCGTCGTCGCCGTCCCGAAGTCGACGACGACCGCCGGAGCGCCGTGGAGGCGCTGGACGGCGAGGGCGTTCACGAGCCGGTCGGGTCCCACCTCAGACGGCCGGTCGACCCGGACCGGGATGGGGACCGTGCCCGCGCTCGCGACGAGCAGCGGGCGGTCGCGCCGCGCGGCGATCGCCTCGACCCCGGCCGTCAGGCTGGGGACGACCGAGCAGCAGGCGATCGAGCCGACGTCCGCGAACGAGAGGTCGTCGAGACGCAGGAGGGTGTCGAGAAGCGCCTCGAGCTCGTCGGCCGTCGCCCGCGCGACCGTCGCCGCCCGCCGCGTCGAGACGAGGGCCCCGTTCCGGACGAGCCCGACCGTGATGTTCGTGTTGCCGATGTCGAGCGCGAGGAGCATGGGCCGATGATACGCGCGCGCCGCCGACCGTCGGCCGCCGCGTCCCGGTCGCCGGTCGCGTCGTCGAAATCGTGCGGTTCGGGCTTCCCGCCGCGCTGCCGCCGCGCTACCATCGCTCCCGTCGGCGGACGCGTCGAGCCACGGTCCCGTCCCGGTCCCCAGGAGGAGTCGTCAGCGCCGGTGCCCAACGACCCGCACGCGAAGTTCTTCGTCAACGCCGGCGTCGTCAGCAGCCGGATCGACATGCAGCACGTCCTCCGCCCGATCCTCAAGCAGACGGTCACGTACCGCTACCACCGCGGGCGTGAGCTCGTCGCTCACGGCACCGGCTGGGTCGAGCGGATCGTCGTCGATCAGCCGGACGTGTCGACGTTCTTCACCCCGATCGCGATCACCATCAACATCGATTCGTTCGAGCATCTCGAGTTCGAGACGCGCCCCGACCAGCTGCTCGTCTACCGGCTCGTGCACGGTGACGAGCGGATCGTCCGATCCGCTC
>JBFKVO010000290.1:0-1909 GCA_041639095.1 Candidatus Limnocylindrales bacterium
ACGACGGGCGACCCCGCTGCCGCGGGAGCTGCGAGGGCCGGCTCGTGAGCGGGTTCGTCGTCCTCGAGCTCGCGCGCGTCGCGCACCTCAAGCTCGCGAATCCGCCGCTGAACCTCGTGACGAGCGAGCTCCTCGACGATCTCGACGCGGCCCTCGCGGCCCTCGAGGCCGCGGACCCCGGGGACGTCCGGGCCGTCGTCGTCGGCGCCAGCGGCGAGCGGGCCTTCTCGGCCGGCTCGGACGTCCGCGACTTCGAGGGGCACCGCGGACCGGGCGGCCGGGCGCACTTCGAGCGCGAGTCGCGGGTGTCGGCACGGCTCGCCGCGCTGCCGATGCCGACGATCGCCGCGATCGAGGGCAACGCCCTCGGCGGCGGCCTCGAGCTCGCGCTCTGCTGCGACATCCGGATCGTCTCGGAGCGGGCGATGTTCGGCCTGCCCGAGGCGCGCCTCGCGGTGACGCCCGGTGCGGGCGGGACGCAGCGCCTGCCGCGGGTCGTCGGGCTGGCACGCGCGAAGGAGCTGATCCTGACAGGCCGGGTCCTCGATGCCGCCGAGGCCGCACGGATCGGCCTCGTCCACGAGGTCGTGCCGGCCGGCGAGGCCGTCGCGCGGGCGCGGGCGATCGGCGAGGAGATCGCCACGCTCGGACCGCTCGCGGTGCGCGCGGCGAAGGCGCTCGTCGACGGCGCGCTCGACCGCGACATCGCCTCGGGACTCGACGCCGAGGTCGAGGCCTCGCTCCGGATCTTCGCCACCGACGACATGCTCGAGGGCGCCAGGGCGTTCCTCGCCAAGCGCGATCCGGAGTACCGGGGTCGCTGAGACGACCGCACGTGAGGGACAGCGATGAGTGACATCGGGCGGTTCGGGGTCTTCCTCCCGTCCTACATCTGGGAGGGCGACGGTGCGGAGCGCGCCCGCGGGATCCGCGCGTTCGCCCGGACGGTCGAGGAGCTCGGCTTCGACTCCCTGTTCATCACCGACCACCTGCTCGCCGCGAAGCGCTTCTACTCGGTGTCGTTCCTCGAGCCCCTGGCGGCGCTCGCGGTGGCGGCCGGTGCGACCGAGCGGGTTCGGCTCGGGACGTCGATCCTCATCATGCCCCTGCGCAATCCGGTGATCCTCGCGAAGGAGCTTGCGACGCTCCAGTTCCTCTCGGAGAACCGGTTCATCCTCGGCGCCGGGGTCGGCTGGAACGACGCCGAATACGAGGCGGTCGGCGTCCACAAGTCGGAGCGCGGGAAGCGCACCGACGAGATGCTCGACATCATGATCCCGCTCCTCGACGGCGAGACGGTGACGTACCACGGGCGCTACTACTCCGTCGACGACGTGTTCATCGAGCCGCTCGCGGAGCGGCCCGAGATCTGGATCGGCGGCGGCTCCCAGCTGGCCGATCCGAAGTCGCCCGACCTGCCGCGCTTCGTCGAGGCGGTCAAGGCGCGCGTCCTGCGCACCGACGGCTGGATCCCCCGCCCCACCTGCCCGCCCGACGACATCGCCCGCGACTGGGCCGAGCTCCAGGACTACTACCGGGCCCACGGCCGCGACCCGCGGGACTGCATCGTCGCCCACGAGAACTTCGTCCACCTCGTGCTCACCAACGACCCGGCGAAGGCGCGCGAGGAACAGCACCGCGCGTTCCTGCGGGTGATGAGCGCCGAACGCGGACCGGCGTACCTCGAGTCGGTCTACCTGTTCGGGACACCGGACGAGATCGTCGCCTCGCTCCAGGCGCGCGTCGACGCCGGTGTCGAGTACTTCGTCCTGCACACGATGACGCCCGATCCCGGACAGCTCCGGACGTGGGTCGACGAGATCGTCGCGAACGTCCGATTCCCGGCGACGGCCGGACCGGTCCGTCGCGCCGAGCGCCTCGCCCGCGTGGCGGGATGACGCGGCGTTTC
>JBFKVO010000291.1:0-1903 GCA_041639095.1 Candidatus Limnocylindrales bacterium
CGCCGACTACAGCTTCGAGCTGTGCGGCGGGACGCACTGCCGCGCGTCGGGCCAGATCGGCAGCTTCGTCATCACCGGCGAGCGGAGCATCGGATCGGGGATGCGCCGGATTGAGGCGTTGACGGGTGCCGCCGCCGACGCGTACCTGCGCGCCCGCTCCGACGCGCTCGAGGCGACCGCGGCCACCCTCGGCGCGCAGACGGTCGAGGCGGTCCCCGAGCGGATCGCCGTGCTCCAGGCCGAGCTGAAGGACCTGCGCCGGCGCCTGCGCGAGGGTGGGGGAGCGGCCACCGGCCTCCCGAAGCCGGGCGAGCTCGTCGCCCGCGCCGAGACGATCGGGGACGCGCGGGTGATCGCCCACGGCGGCCCGTACGGGACGATCGACGCGCTCAAGGCGGCGGCGAAGGAGATCAGTGGTGCGCTCGGCGATGGCGTCGTCGCCCTCGCCCTCGACGCCGAGGAGCCGCAGCTGTTCGTCACTGTGAGCGCCGACCTCGTCGCCCGCGGCCTCTCTGCCGGGGACCTCGTCCGGGCCGCGGTCGCGCCGCTCGAGGGCAAGGGCGGCGGCCGTCCCGAGATGGCCCAGGGCAAGGGTTCCCGGCGCGACGGGATCCCGGCCGCCCTCGACGCGATCCGGGCCGGCGTGCGGGAGGCGCTCGAGAACGGCGCATGACCGGTCGATGACCATCCTCAAGAGGTTCTGGCCGCGCGAGCGCGTCGAACAGCTGGCCGCCTGCACCGCCCTCGACATCGGCACCGAGTTCGCGAAGGCGCTCGTCTTCGACATCGACGCCGAGGGCACGGGCACGGTCCGCGGCGTCGGCCGCAAGCGCCAGGGTCTCGCCCACATGCAGTCCGGGACCGTGGCCGACATCGCCGCCGTCGTGGACAACTGCGCCGTCGCGCTCCAGGAAGCCGAGGAGATGGCCGGCTTCCGTCCGACCCAGGTCGTGATGGGCATCGCCGGCGAGCTCGTGAAGGGCTTCACGACGAGCCACACGCAAGAGCGCAAGCGACCCGACCAGCCGATCAGCGACGCCGAGCTCCAGAAGCTCATCGACACCGTCCAGGTCGAGGCGCTCAACGAGGCCCGCCGGGCGATCACCTGGGAGACGGGCCTCCCGAACGTTGACGTCCGGCTCGTCCACGCGGCCGTCACGACCGCCGCGATCGACGGCTACGCGCTCACGAACCCGATCGGCTTCCAGGGTCGCCACGTGACGATCGGGATCTTCAACGCGTTCGCGCCGCTCGTGCACCTCGGCGCGCTCCAGAGCGTGGCCGGCCAGCTCGACCTCGAGGTCCTCGACATCGTCGCCGAGCCGTACGCGGTGGCGCGCGTGCTCGGGACGGAGCAGGTGCGCCAGTCGGGCGCCCTGTTCGTGGACGTCGGCGGCGGCACGACCGACGTCGCGCTCGTCCGCCAGGGCGGGATCGAGGGCACCCGGATGTTCGCGCTCGGTGGCCGGGCGTTCACGAAGTCGATCGCCGACACCCTCGACCTCCCGTTCCCGCGGGCGGAGGCGCTCAAGGTGGACTACGCTCGGGGCATCGCGGGCGAGCATGCCGAGGCGGTGGCCGCGGTGGTCGCCGGCGACGTCGAGATCTGGGCGGCCGGCGTGGAGCTCGTGATGGAGGAGCTCGCGGCCGGCGACCTCCTGCCGGGCCGGATCCTGCTGTGCGGCGGCGGCTCGCGGCTGCCCGAGATCCGGGACGCGCTCGCGTCCGAACGCTTCTGGCGCCGTCTCCCGTTCGCCCGCCCACCGGAGGTGCTCGTCACCGGGCCGTCCGACATCGAGACGATCGTGGACTCGACGGACCTGCTCGTCGACCAGCAGGACGTCACGCCGATGGGCCTCGCCTACATGGCGATCGAGCTGCAGGCGGCCGAGGACCCGCTCGA
>JBFKVO010000292.1:0-1892 GCA_041639095.1 Candidatus Limnocylindrales bacterium
GCGCCGACCGCGGTCTTCTCGAGCGAGGATCGTGGCGTCATCTACCTCTCGTGGTCGCCGGACGGAGACCGGATCACGTTCCTGACCGGCGAACCGGGGACGCTCGCGCTGCGGATCGTGGACGCCGACGGCGGCGCTCCCGACGAGATCGTCCACCGCGGCCAGCCGCTGTACTGGGACTGGCTCGGCGACGACCGCCTGTTCGTCCACTCGGGCGGGGCGGGGCCCGGTGCCTTCGTGGGCGAGGTGGGCCTCGACGGTGAGCCGATCGGCGACCCGGTGCGGGCGCCCGGGATCTTCCAGTCCCCGGGGATCTCCCGCGACGGCCGGTTCGTGGCCTACGTCACCCTGCGCGAGGGCGGCGGGGCTACCCTCGTCATCGAGTCGCGAGCC
Source organism: Candidatus Limnocylindrales bacterium (assembly GCA_041639095.1). Lineage (GTDB taxonomy): Bacteria > Chloroflexota > Limnocylindria > Limnocylindrales > CSP1-4 > CAKKPP01. Next base: position 394 of record JBFKVO010000292.1, read on the forward strand.
GAGCCCGGAGGACCCATCGCGCTCGCCGTCGATCGCGCGGCGTCGTTCGGCTGGAGCCCGACCGACGACCTCCTCGCGTTCATCGACGGTGGCGGCGCGGCCGGCCCGTCGCTGGGGCCGCTCCGGGTCGCGGATGCGGAGACCGGGGAAGCGCGCATGCTCCTCGAGGCGGCCGTGGCCGCGTTCTTCTGGGCACCCGACGGCCGATCGATCGCGGCCTTGACGCTCACCGCCCGCGACGGCGGGAACGTGGCCGTCGCGTCGGACGAGGTCGCGGTGATCCCCGGCTTCGACGTCCATCTCGTCGTCGTCGATGCGCGGACCGGCGAGCGGCGGATCGACCGGGTCGTCGCGCTGGGCGAGCTCTTCGAGCGCCAGCTCCTCCCGTTCTTCGATCAGTACGCGAAGAGCCACATGCTCTGGTCGGCCGACAGCGACGCGATCGTCCTGCCGCTCGTGGACGCGGAGGGCCGCCCGCACCTCACGGTGATCTCGGTCGACGGCCGCCGGGATGTGGACGTCGGCGAGGGCGTGCTCGGGTTCTGGAGTCCCTGATCCGGCGTTTCGGCGTCGATCCGGCGTCTCGGGCAGTGCGGATGGGCTCGCCTCAGTCGGCCCCGCGCGGTACGACGCGGTAGCGCAGCGCCATTCCCGGCCCGAGGCGCGCGCTGTCGAGCAGCTCCAGCTCGACCCGACCCGCCGACTCGCCGCGGGCGAGGAGGCCCGGGCCGTCGAGCGGGGTCGGGGCATCGGTGCCACCGACGACGAACGGCGCCAGGTACTGACGGAACTCGTCCACGAGGCCGAGGGCGAAGAGCGCCGCGATGAGCGTGCCGCCCCCCTCGACGAGGAGCCGGGCGACGCCCCGACCCGCAAGCGCCTCGAGCACGACGGCCAGGTCCACCCGGTCCGTGCCCGCCACGAGGACGTCGACCCCGGCGGCGCGCCAGGATGCGATCGCCGCGTCGGGGCACCGTTCGGTCGTGCAGACGACGACCTCGCCGCCGCCCTCATGGACGAACCGGCTCTCGGCGGACGGCGCGGCCGGCAGCTGCGAGACGATCGCGACCTTCGCGGGCTGCGGCGCGGCGCCGCGTGCGACGCGAGCGGCGACGAGCGCCTCGTCGCGGACGGTCAGGCGTGGGTCCTCGGCGAGGAACGTCGCGCCGCCGACCATCACCGCGTCGACCTCGGCCCGAAGCGCGTCCACGGCGGCGACGTCCTCGGGCGACGAGATCCGCGTCCCGCGGCGCTCGACGGTGTCGATCTTGCCGTCGGCGGTCATCGCCACGTTCACGAGGACGTGCGGGCGGCGGCGTGGCGAATGCTCGTCCACGGGGTCGCCCGTTCGCTCGTCCACGGCCCGCCCGATCAGATCGCCGTCCCGACGCGAAGCCCCTCGAGGACCGCTTCCTCGACGGTCCGCGGGGCGAGCGCGTCGCCGATCAGGTGGACCTCGCCGCGGAAGTCGGCGTCGGGGTCGGCGAGGGCGGTCGCGA
>JBFKVO010000293.1:0-1885 GCA_041639095.1 Candidatus Limnocylindrales bacterium
CCAGAACGACCCGGGCGACCGGTTCTGCGGGACGTGCGGCAACGCACTCCCCAGCGCGGGTCCGGAGGACGCAGAGGGCGGTGCGGGCGACAGTCGAGGCCGGGCCGTCGGCCGTCCGACGGAGCGCCGCCTCGTGTCCGTCCTGTTCGCCGACCTCGTCGGCTCCACGACGATCGCCGACGGCAGGGACCCGGAGGCGGTTCGCGAGACCCTCTCCGACTACTTCGCCGTGGCTCGCGAGCGGATCGAACGCTATGGCGGGACCGTGGAGAAGTTCATCGGTGACGCGGTGATGGCCGTGTGGGGGACGCCGCGCGCTCACGAGGACGACGCAGAGCGCGCCGTCCGGGCGGCACTCGACCTCGTGGACGCGGTCCGCACGCTGCCCGCGGGGACGGGCGAGGGCGACACGCTCGCGGCGCGCGTGGCCGTCATGACCGGCGAGACAGCGGTCGATCCGACGGCGGTCGGTCAGGGCATGGTCACCGGCGATCTCGTCAATGCGGCCGCACGCCTGCAGGGGGCGGCCGAACCCGGGACCGTCCTCGTCGGCGAGGCGACGGTCCGCGCGGCCGAGCGGGCGATCACGTTCGAGCCTGTCGGCGAGCTGACGCTCAAGGGCATCGCGGAGCCGGTCGCCGGGTGGCGGGCGGTCCGCGTCGTGAGCGGGGTCGGCGGTGCGCGCCGCGCGTCACGACTCGAGCCACCGTTCGTCGGGCGCGACGAGGAGCTCCGCCTGCTCAAGGAGCAGTTCCACGCCGCCGCGCGCGATGGTCGTGCCCGCCTCGTCTCGATCCTCGGCATCGCCGGCATCGGCAAGTCGCGGCTCGCCTGGGAGTTCTTCAAGTACATCGACGGGATCGTCGGCGACGTCTACTGGCACGAGGGGCGGTCGCCGGCGTATGGCGAGGGGGTCGCGTTCTGGGCCCTTGGCGAGATGGTCCGCGGCCGGGCCGGGATCCTCGAGGGTGACGACCGCGCGACGTCGAGCGCAAAGCTCGACGCGATGCTCTCCGAGCACGTCGTGGACCCCGACGAGCGCTCGTGGGCCGGTCCCCGGATCGCCGCGTTGCTCGGGCTGGACGAGATGCCGCCGGGCAGCCCCGACGAGACGTTCGCGGCCTGGCGCACGCTCTTCGAGCGGATCGGAGAACGCGGCCCGGTGGTCATGGTCTTCGAGGACCTCCACTGGGCCGAGGCCGGCCTCGTCCGCTTCATCGAGACGATCCTGTCGTCGAGCCGCCAGCGCCCCATCCTCGTCGTCGCCCTCGCCCGCCCCGAGCTGCTCGACCGTCACCCGACCTGGGGAGCCGGCGTCCGGCGGCTCACGTCGCTCGATCTCGGCCCGATCGACGACGACGCGATGGAGCTGCTGCTCGTCGGGCTCGTGCCGGGGATCCCGCCGGACGTCATCGAGGCGATCCGCACCCGCTCGGAAGGGGTCCCGCTCTACGCCGTCGAGACGGTCCGGATGCTGCTCGACGCCGGCACCTTGACCGAGCGCGACGGCCGCTACCGGGTGACCGGGTCGCTGGGACGCCTCGCCGTTCCGGATTCGCTCGCCGGGCTGATCAGCGCCCGCCTCGACGCGCTCCCGGAGGCGGAGCGCGAGACCCTCGGCTGGGCATCGGTCATCGGGAACGTCTTCGCGGCGGATGCCCTCGCCACCGTGCGGGCGATGGGAGCGGAGGACGTGGTGTCGCACCTCGAGGCACTCGTCGCCCGCGAGATCCTGGAGGTCGACGACGACGCTCGCTCACCGACGCGCGGTCAGTACCGCTTCGTCCAGGGCCTCGCCCGCGAGGTCGTCTACGGCCGGCTCTCGAAGCGCGAGCGCGTGGCGCGTCACCTGGCCGCGGCCGAGCTGTTCGCCGCGAGCGAGACC
>JBFKVO010000294.1:0-1863 GCA_041639095.1 Candidatus Limnocylindrales bacterium
CAGGAACCCGAACGACCAGTAGACGAAGCTGAAGGTCACCGCGGCGACCGCGACCGCGCCGAGGTCGACCGCGGTCCCGAAGCGGCCCATGACGGCGGTGTCGACGACGCCGGTCGTGGCCGTCGCCGTCTGGGCGAGCACGATCGGCCACGCGAGCGCGAGGACGCGCGATCTGGTCAGCGGCGTCGCAGCGACCATGGGACCTCGAAGCGGGACCGGGTGTCGGTCGGAGGTACTGTGTACCAGAGTCGACCCGGTCTACGAAGGAGAGCGTCCCGATGACCTTCCCCGGACCTGCCGCTCCGCGCGTGACCGTCGTCCCGCCCGGCGAGGGCCGGGTCGGCGACCTCGGCGACGGCATCGGCGTCGTCTTCAAGATCGAGGGCGAGCACGCCGGTGGCGCGCTCTCGATCGTCGAGCACCCGTTCGCGGTCGGCGCGCTCGTCCCGCCCCACGTGCACACGCGCGAGGACGAGATCTCGATCGTCCTCGAGGGGGAGATCGGCTTCCGCTCGAACGACGCCGAGGTCGTGCTCGGATCGGGCGGCTACATCGTGAAACCACACGGCGAGGTCCACGCGATGTGGAACGCAGGCCAAACGCCGGCGAGGATGATCGAGGTCATCACGCCGGCCGGCTTCGAGCGCTTCTTCCGCGAACTCGCCGATCTCATCGACGCGAGCGCGCTCGGTGACGGCGTCGAGGTTCGGCTCGCCGAGCGCTACGGCCTGCCGTTCGCCGAGCCAGACTGGCTGGCGGACGTGATCGCCCGCTACGGGCTGACGCCTCCCCCGCGCTGACCCGCTCCCGCTGCGGCTGCGTGCCGCGATCCACCGCGTAGACTCCCGGGATGGCCTGGGGTCGCGCACTCGACCGTCCCGCACGGGCCCGGGTGAGCCGGCCGTGGCGTGAGCCGCTGCGGGTCGGGCTGATCGGGGCGGGCGTGCTGCTGCTCATCGGGGCCCCGCTGCCCTGGCTGAACGCGAGCCTGCCCTCGCACGGTGACGTCTCGACGAACGGGTTCGATCTCCCGGGCGACGGGGCGATCACGTTCACGATCGGCCTGGCTCTCGTCGTGCTCGGCTGGTTCCCGTCGGGAACGACGAGCCGCATCGCGCCGGTCGTCCTCGCGCCGCTGCTCCTCGGGGTCGCGACCGTCCTCCTCGTCGTGACCGGCTACAACCTCAACGACCAGGCGACGATCCGGGTCCAGAACGGCGGCGGGGAGGCGTCCGATGGCATCGGGCTCGCGATCACGGGCGTCGGCGGCGTCGTGGCGACGCTGCTCGGTGCGGTACGGATCGTCCGGGCCGGTCGATCGGTCCGCTACCGGCCCGACGTCTCGGCCGGCACCGTGCTCCGGGCCGTGGGCGGGATCGTCGGGTCGCTCGGCGTCGTCGTCGCGGTCATCGCGCTCGCCCCCGAAGCCGGCGGGCAGCCGAACGTCGGCGGCATCACATTCCTCGTGATGTTCGGGGGCCTGTTCGGCGCGTATGCGGGTGTCGGCGCCGTGGCCCTCGCCGAGCGGTTTCAGCGGCGCATGACGGGCAGGACCCGCACGTGACGAGCGCACTTGCGCGCTGGCTCGCGACGTCCTTCACGGCCGGGCCGGACTATCCGGCGACGGACGCGGACCGGCGGACGTTCCGGGTCGCCGGCCTCGAGCTGCCGCTGCGGGCGACGACGGCGATCGCCGTCGCCTGCATCGTCCTGCTGTTCGACTTCACGCGGACGTTCATCCCGGAGCCCGTCCAGGACCTTCAGCGCGCGGCACCGGCCATCCGCTACAACGCGCTGGAGCGGTCGATCCTGTTCGGGCTCGTTCCCCTCCTCGTCGTCCTCCTCGCGTTCCGCGAGCGGCCG
>JBFKVO010000295.1:0-1851 GCA_041639095.1 Candidatus Limnocylindrales bacterium
CGAGGGCCGGATCGTCCGGACGGTGGAGGGGCTCGCGCGGCGCACCGAGGACGGCGTGGTCCTCGACGAGCTCCAGCAGGCCTTCCTCGAGGCCGGCGGCGCCCAATGCGGGATCTGCACGCCGGGCATGCTCATGGCCGCCCGCCAGTACCTCGACGCCGGTGGGGGGCCGGACGAGGAGGCGATCCGCACGGCGATCGCCGGCAACCTCTGCCGCTGCACGGGCTACACGAAGATCGTGGAGGCGATCGCGCAGGCCGCGACGTCGACGTCGTGACGGGGACGCGGGGGGCGAACGCGCCGGGCGTCGGGCCCGACGCGGGCGCGGAGGCCGGACGCGGACCTGGAACGTCGAGCGAGCCGGAGATCACCATCGCGTTCACCCCGAAGCAGCTGTTCACCGGTTTCGCGATCGTCGCCGGGCTCATCCTGTTCCTCGTTCGGCGCCGGGGCCGCGGCCGCACGTCGGCAGACGGCCGATCCGCCGGCGCGGGTCGCGACTGACGATGCCCGCCGAGCCGCCCGTCGCCTCGCCCGCGTCCCTGCCCGAGGCGTACGCGCTGATCGCCGAGGACACGCACACGCCGATCGCCGGCGGCACCGATCTCATGGTCCGGATCACCGGCGAGCTCGGCCCGATCCCGGCCCGGATCGTCGACCTGTCGCGTCTCGAGGAACTGCGGGGGATCTCCCTCGAGCGGGACGGCGTCACGCTGGGGGCGCTGACGACGTACACGGACATCCGCCGCTCGACGATCTGCCGCGAGCACGTGCCGGCGCTCGTCGACGCGGCGGCGACGATCGGAGCGGCCCAGATCCAGAACCGCGGCACGCTCGGGGGGAACATCGTCAACGCGTCGCCGGCGGGCGACACGCTGCCGGTCCTCCTCGCGATGGACGCATCGTTCGTCGTGGGGTCGGCGCGCGGTGAGCGGACGGTCGCCGCCACGGACTTCTGGCCCGCCTATCGCGAGACGGCGCTCGCGCCCGACGAGCTGCTCCTCCGCATCCGCATCCCGCTCGCACCCGGCCGCGAGGTCCGCTTCCGCAAGGTCGGGACCCGCCGGGCGCAGGCGATCAGCAAGGTCGTCGTCGCGGTCGCGTGGCGTGCCCACGGCCGCGCCGGCGGCTGGACCGACGTCCGCGTCGCCTACGGGTCGGTCGCCCCGACGCCCATCCGGGTCCGCCTCGTCGAGGCGGTGCTCGAGGGGTCGCGTCCGACGCCGGAGACCGCCGACCGTGCGGCGCGCACGCTCGCCGAGGCGCTCGAACCGATCGACGACGTTCGCTCGACCGCCGAGTACCGCCGGATGGTCGCGGCGCGCGTCCTCCACCGGATCGTCCGCGACGCCGGCGGCTGGTGACGGTCCGGCCCTCCCGTCCCGTGGCGACCCCGCCCCGGCCGACCGCTCCACCCCCGATCGCGGTCCTCGACACGCTCGACGCGGACGCGTTCGCGGCCGCGGTCGCGCCGCTCTTCGAGGGGGCGCCGCGCTTCCTCGCGAGGCTCGCTGCGGCGCGGCCCTTCGGCGCGAGCGAGCGCCTCTTCGCCCGCGCGCGGGAGATCGCGGCATCGATGCCCGAGGACGAACAGCTCGAACTCATCGACGCGCATCCGCGCCTCGGCGCCCCTCCCGGCAGCGTGTCCGCCCTGTCGTTCCGCGAGCAGGGCTACGCCGTTGATGCCGCCGATGCCGCGGCCGAGGCCGAGCGGTCGCGCGTCGCCGCCGAGCTCGCCGCGCTGAACGAGGCCTACGAGGCACGGTTCGGGTTCCGCTACTGCGTGTTCGTCGCCGGGCGCGCCCGAGCCGACCTGATCCCGGGCTTCGCCGCGGCCCTCGAGGCACCACG
>JBFKVO010000296.1:0-1822 GCA_041639095.1 Candidatus Limnocylindrales bacterium
CCCGTTCCCCGACGAGGGTTCCCGCCCCTGGGTCGAAGGCCCTCCCGTGCCGCTCACGACTGATCCCCGGCGGCGGACGTGGCGCTCGCGGCCGCGCCGCCCGGTGGCGCAGTCACCGGCGTCCCGTCGCTGCCCGGCGGGTAGAGGTGGCACGCGACCCGGACACGGTCGCCGACGGTGACCTCGGGCGGCACGTCGGTGCGGCAGACGTCCATGACGAACTCGCAGCGCGGCGCGAAGCGGCAGCCGGGCGGCGGATCCCGCAGGTCGGGCGGCGAGCCGGGGATGACCTCGAGCGTCCGGCGGTCGGCGTGGATGTTCGGGAACGCCGCGAGGAGCTTCTGCGTGTACGGGTGGCGCGGCCGACTGAAGACCTCGCCGACCGGGCCCTCCTCGGCGACCTTGCCGGCGTACATGACCATCACCCGGTCGCAGGTCTCCGCGATGACCGACAGGTCGTGGGTGATGAGGATGAGCGACAGGCCGAGGTCGCGACGGAGCCGCTCGAGGAGCTCGAGGATCTGCGCCTGGACCATGACGTCGAGCGCGGTCGTCGGCTCGTCGCCGATCACGATCGCCGGGTCGCAGGCGAGGGCCATCGCGATCATCGCCCGCTGGCGCATCCCGCCCGAGAGCTCGTGCGGATAGGCGCGCGCTCGCTTGCTCGGGATGCCGACGAGCTCCAGGAGCTCGCCCGCCCGGCGGAGCGCGTCGCGGCGGTCCACCCCGAGTCGCTCGGCGATCGGCTCCGCGATCTGGTCCCCGATCGTCACGACCGGGTTGAGCGCGTTCATCGCTCCCTGGAACACGATCGAGATCTCGCGCCACCGGTAGCGCCGCAGCGCGTTCGGGTTCTTCTCGACGAGGTCGATGCCGTACAGGCGGACCGCGCCGCCCTCGATCCGCGCGTTCGGCGGCAGGAGTCGCACGAGCGACAGCGCGGTCGTCGTCTTCCCGCAGCCGGATTCCCCGGCGATGCCGAGCGCCTCGCCCTGATCGAGCCGGAAGCTCACGCCGTCGACCGCGCGCACCGTCGCGTCTTCGAGGGCGAAGTACGTCCGGAGGTCCTCGACCTCGAGGAGCGGGGCGTTCGGATCCGCCTGCTTCGGGAGCTCCCGCTCACGCACGGCGCTCATCGGTGACCGCTCCGACGCGGATTCAGCAGGTCGTCGAGGGCGCTCCCGAACAGCGTGAACGCGAACACCACGAGGATGATCCCGAGCCCGGGCGGGACGAAGTACCACCACGCGCCGAGGCCGGGCGCGCCCACGGACCGGGCCGCCTCGAGGATCTGGCCCCACGACGGCTGGAACGGGTCGCCGAGGCCGACGAACGACAGCGTCGTCTCGGTCAGCACCGCGCCCGCGAACACGAGGACCGCGTTCGCGACGATGAGGTTGATGACGTTCGGGAGGACGTGGACGCGCATGATGTAGCCCTGCCCCGCACCGACGACGCGGGCCCGGTCGACGAACGCCCGCTCCTTGATCGAGAGCGTCTGCGAGCGGATGATCCGCGCGGTCGACGACCAGCTCGTGATGCCGATGACGACGACGATCACGATGAGCGTCATCCGGATGCCGAACACCTCGCGGGTCGCCGAACCGACGACATCGCGGATGATCGGCGTGAGGATGAGCGCGAGGACGAACGTCGGGATCACGAGGAAGAAATCCGTGATCCGCATGAGGACCGTGTCCACCCGGCCACCGACGAAGCCGCTGACGAGCCCGATGAGGACGCCGATCGCGACCGTGACGACGGTCGCGAGCAGGCCGATCACCATCGAGATCCGCGCGCCGTGGACGGTGAGGTTGACGAC
>JBFKVO010000297.1:0-1818 GCA_041639095.1 Candidatus Limnocylindrales bacterium
ACGCGGGGGCGATTGACCGCGTCCTCGAGCTCGTCGAGCTCGCGGAGCGGCGCGGGACGCCGGCGATGCACCTCTCGGGCGGGATGCGCCGCCGGCTGTCGCTCGCCTGTACGCTCGTCCACGAGCCGCCGGTCATCTTCCTCGACGAGCCCACCGTCGGGGTGGACCCGGCTCTCCGCGTCCAGTTCTGGGCGCACTTCCGGCGGCTCGCCGCGGCGGGCACCACGATCCTCGTCGCGAGCCACGTCATGGACGAGGCCGATCGTTGCGACGAGCTCCTGTTCGTCCGATCCGGTCGCGTCATCGCCGCCGGAACCGGGGCATCGCTCCGTGCCGAGGCGGGCACCGACGACCTCGAGGCGGCGTTCCTGCGGTTCGCGGGGCTGGATGCCGAGGGCCGCCCCATCGACGGCGTCGCACCCGGGGACGAGTCGTGAGCGGCCGGCGCACGCTCGCGGTCGCGCGGCGGATCCTCGCCGGCCTGCGCCGCGACCACCGATCGCTGGGGCTCGTCATCGTCGCACCGATCGCCATCACGCTCCTGCTCGCGTGGGTCATCCGCGGCTCCGAGCCGTCCTCGATCCGGGTCGGCCTGGTCGCGCCGCAGCAGGTGATCGAGCGCGTCCGTGCCGCCGCGGACGACGGCGACGGCGGGGTCACGATCGCGGTCGATGGCGAGCCGGCGTCCGATCTGCGCGAGCTCCGCTCATGGGTCCGCGACGGGCGGGTGGACGTCGGTGCCCTCCTCCCGATCGGCCAGCGCGGCGGGTCGCCCACCGTGACCATCGTCACCGAGGGGACGGATCCGGGCGTCGAGGCGGGATCGGTCGGCATCCTCCAGCGCGCGATCGTGGCCGCCTACGCCGAGATGATGCCGACGGCGGTGTTCAACCCGGTCCCGACGTTCCGTCACGAGACGGTCTACCTGTCACCCGATGCCGACACGCTCGACGTCCTCGCGCCCGTGTTCCTCGGCTACTTCGCCTACTTCTTCGTCTTCATCCTCACCGGGATCAGCTTCCTGCGCGAGCGGGTCGGGGGGACGCTCGAGCGGCTCCTCGCGACCCCGGTGACACGGGCCGAGATCGTCGTCGGCTACGGGATCGGCTTCAGCGTGCTCGCGTTCGTCCAGGTGATCGTCCTCACCGCGTTCACACTCGGACGGATCACGGTCCCGGCGATCGGCCCGATCGGGGAGTGGGGGATCGGCCTCGGGGTCGCCTCGTCCGGCAGCCCGGTGCTCGCGTTCGTCCTCGTCCTCCTCCTCGCGATCGGCGCCGTGAACCTCGGGATCTTCCTCTCGACCTTCGCCCGGAACGAGTTCCAGATCCTCCAGTTCATCCCGATCGTGATCATCCCGCAGGGTCTGCTCGCCGGGATCTTCTGGCCGGTCGAGCGGCTGCCCGACATCCTCCAGGGCATCGCCGCCGTGCTGCCTCTCACGTACGCGGTCGACGGCCTGCGCGGCGTGATCCTGCGCGGCGCGGACCTCTCGTCGTCGACGATCCAGGTCGACCTCGCCGTGCTCACCGCCGTCGCCGTCGTGTTCGTCGTCCTCGCCAGCCTGACGATCAAGCGCGAGGTCGCCTGAGCCGGCGTCACCCGCGTTCCTCCGTGCCCGCCGCACAACGACCGCTTGTGCGGAGATCCGGCATCAAGCCCGACCGTGCCCGCGCACAACGACTGCTTGTGCGGAGATCCGGCATCAAGCCCGACCGTGCCCGCGCACAACGACCGCTTGTGCGCGCGGTCACGTCGAACCGCGCGGGACGCTGGCCGCCAGCGGCCCGCTATGCTCCCTCTCACATGGATGGACCG
>JBFKVO010000298.1:0-1805 GCA_041639095.1 Candidatus Limnocylindrales bacterium
CCGCTCGAGACGCTCGGCGAGACGGTCGTCGACCCCCGGCTCGACATGTTCCGCGACTTCGTGAACTCGCTCGAGGCGGACCAGGGCGAGCCGGGATCGGAGCCGGGCGAGTCCGGGAAAGGGAAGGGGAAGGGCTGACGGCTCCCTCCCGGGCAGACCGGCCAGTGTCGCCGTCCGGGAGCCACGCGGCCTATGCGCCGGTCAGGCGGGGCCCGCCCCCTCGCCGACGATCGGACGTCCCCGCGACAGCGCCGACCGACGCACCGCCCAGAGGCGCAGACGGAGCGCCCAGAAGTCGCGGATCGCCCGGAAGACGACGCTCGGCCGTGCCCCGCTCGCGCTGCCGGCGGTGCGCGGATGGTGGGGCACGCCGATCTCGACGACCCGCCGCCCGCTGGCGCGGAGCTTGATCAGCAGCTCGGCCGAGAAGAACGCCCCGCCCGACTCGACGCGGATCCCCTCGAGCGCGGCGCGGCGGAACAGCTTGCAGGCGCAGTCGACGTCGCGGACGCGCAGCCCGAAGAAGACGAGGTTCGCGAGGCGGTAGATCCGCGCATATGCGGTCCGGATGAACGGGTCGGCGCGACGGATGCGGTACCCGGCGACGACATCGGGAGCGTCGGGCGCGGCGAGGCGCTCGAGGAGCCGGGCGAGGTCGGCGACGCGGAACTGGCGATCGCCGTCGGTGAACGCGACGAGCTCGTGGCCGGCGGCCGCGAATCCCGACCGGAGTGCGGCCCCGTACCCGAGGTTCGTCGGGTGGTGGACCGCCCGGACGACGCCCGGGTGCCTCCCCGCCAGCTCGTCCGCGATCCGGCCGGTCGCGTCGCGCGACCCGTCGTTCACGACGATGACCTCGAACGTGTCGGCGAGATCGGGCAGGGTCGCGAGCGCCTCCTCGACGAGGCCGGCGACGTTCGCCTCCTCGTTGTGCGCCGGGAAGAAGTAGGACAGCCGTTCGACGCGCGTCGTGCCCGGCCCGCTCACCCCTCGCCCTCGACGCGCGCGACGACGCGATGGACGTTGGAGAGGAGGCCCGGCCCGACGGATTCGATCACGAAGCGGTCGCGGAGCCGCGCGATGTCGGCCGCCCCGACCCGGATGAGATAGACCGGCCGGCGGCCGAGCTGCGCGTCGATCACGTCGCTGACCTCTCCCAGCTGCTCGTCGAGGCGGGTGCGGTCGTCGACGATCCAGATGTCCGGTCGTCGGCCGTCCACGTGCTGTGCGTACCATAGCGCCGTCGAGTAGCTCCACCAGCTCACGACGACGGCGTCCGGCTCGAGGACGGCGAGCGTGGCGTCGAGCCACGGCCCGGAGCCGGGATCGTCGCTCCGATCAACGGCGATCGCGCGTGCCTGGAGGCTCCCGGCGGTCGGCACGAGCAGCGCTGCGGCCGCGACGACGAGGGCGACGGTCGCCGCGACCGGCCGCCGCGCAGCGGGCCGCCGCGCAGTGGGCCGATCCGACGCCCGCGGGTCCTCGGCCTCCGCATGGCCGGGCGCCGCCTCGTGGTCCACCGCGTCGCCGGCCGCGGCCTCGTCGCCGGCCGCGGCCGTCTCGTCGGGGGCGTCGCGGCGCTCGCCCCAGGACCAGGGCGCGACCTGGGCCGCGATGACCCCGGCCAGCACGGCGAGCCAGGTCCACGCGATGAGCGCCGGACCGAGGTAGTAGCGCTCGATGGCCGCGTTGACGTACGAGGCCGAGAAGAAGACGGTGATCGCGAGCGCCGTCCCCGACAGGAGCGCGTAGCGCGGGTGGCGGGCGAGCGTCGCGAGGAAGCCGAGCGGGACGAGGATCGCGAG
>JBFKVO010000299.1:0-1793 GCA_041639095.1 Candidatus Limnocylindrales bacterium
CTCGGCGAGCCGGCCGACATCCCCGGTGAGCATCCCCGCCCACTTCACCGCGTCGAGGTCGCGCTCGAAGGCACGCGCGATCGCCGTCTCCACGAGCCCCTCGCGGAGCCCGATCCGCAGCTCGCCCGACAGGACCTTCACGACGTGCTTCGCGGTCCGCGGGTCACAGCGGCGGATGAGATCGGCAAGGAGCCCGGCCTTCGCCGCCGGTCCGCTCGCCTCCTCGGCTGCGGCGATCATGTCGGCGACCTCGCGGAGGGACGGGGACGTCGCGGGGTCCGGGTCGTGACCGGCGTCGGACAGGACGTCGAACACGGCCTGGCCGATGTCGGACGAGCGGTCGTACGCCTCGCCGAGCGCCGAACGCGGCACGCCGGCGACGTCGGTGACGGTCGTTGCGATCGTCGCCCACCCGAGGCCGGTCGCCCGACCGTCGGCCGCGGCGAACGGCCGGCCGGTCAGGAAGACCGCGGCGAGCGGCAGCTCGCGGGCGTCGAGGCTGCGGAAGTAGTCGGCGAGGAGCGCCGTCTTCTCGGACGTCCGCGATGTGGCGGCGACGCGCTCGGCGAGCTCGCTCCAGCGGCGCATGGCGGCGATGGTATACCGTGCCTCGCATGGCCCATCGCGCGTGGTTCCCGGAGCGACTGACCGGCGACCTGGTGGAGCTGCGGCGCCACGTCCCGGCGAACCTCGCTGCGTTCGAGCGCTGGTATTCGGACCCGGAGATCGCGCGCCTGACCCGCTACCAGGACGGGCCGATGCGCCGCGAGGAGATCGAGCGCTTCTTCCAGCTCCGGGTCGTCGGCCCGGACTCCCTCGCGCTCGCGATCCACGTCATCCGCGACGGCGGCCGGCTCATCGGCACGTGCGCCCTCAGCCAGCTCGACGGCGACAACGGCTCGGCGATGTACCACATCACGATCGGCGAGCCCGACGCGTGGGGCCTCGGCTACGGCACCGAGGCGACCGAGTTGATGCTCGCCCACGCGTTCGAGTCGCTCGGGCTGCACCGCATCGGGCTGTCGGTGTTCGAGTTCAACACGCGCGCGATCCGCTCGTACCTCCGCTGCGGGTTCATCATGGAGGGGCGCTCACGCGAATCGATCTGGCGCGACGGCCGCTGGTGGGACGAGCTGACGATGAGCATCCTCGCGCCGGAGTGGGCGAGCCGGCGGAACGGACGACCCGGGCCGACGCCGGCCCGCGACCGCGAACGCGCCGTCGTGGAGGGCTGACGGTGGCAACGAGCGGACCCGCCGCCGAGGCGGCACGCCAGGCGTTCCGCGAGTTGATGGAGGCGAAGGGCCACGCGGTCGAGAACGCGCGTCAGGCGGTCGCCGGCCTGGAGCAGGCGTTCGCCTCCGGGACGCTCGTCCGGACGCCGCTCCTCGACCAGATGCTCGCCGACCTCATGGTCGCCCTCGAGCAGGACGAGGGCCAGAAGCTGGGCGGCAAGAGTGCCGAGGCCGCGCGGTTCATCGTCCGCGCGATCTCGCGCGAGCTCGACAACGCCTGAGCCGCGCGACGGTCGGCGGCGGCCCGGAGCGACCCGATGGCACCACCGAAACCGCCCCGGCTCGACCGCGTGACGCGACGAGCCCTCGCGGTCGGGCTCTTCAACCATGCCTGGACGCTCCTGCGTGCCGACCACCGGACCCCGGCACAGGACGACGAGATGCTCCACGCGGCACATGCGTCGCGGTTCCACTGGGGCGAGGTCGGCGAGCCGGTCAACCTCGCCCGCGGCGAGTGGCAATGCTCGCGCGTCTACGCGGTCCTCGGACGCGCCGAAC
>JBFKVO010000300.1:0-1756 GCA_041639095.1 Candidatus Limnocylindrales bacterium
CCGGCACGCGGCCAGGGTGGAACGGGACGACGCTCACGACCGAGACCGGCACATCGAACTTCTTCGCGAGCTCGATCGTCACGTCGAGCGCACGCCGGGCGGGGGCCTCGCCGTCGTAGGCGAGCAGGATGCGCTTCATCTGGTCACTCCCTTCGGCGCCTCCCCACGCGGGGACGTCACCGCCGCGGCGGCACCAGGGCGAGCATCGTTCCGGCGCGCGCGCGGCCACCAGCGCCCAAGGTCCCGAACCGCCGGGCCGATCCGCCCCTTCGACGTGCCCGGTGTCAGCTGCCGACGCGGACGATCCAGCGGCCGCGGGCCTCGGCGGCGAGGATCGCGTCGAGCGCCGGTTCGACGTCGTCGAGATCCACTTCGGTCACGCGTTCGCCGAGTGATCGCGGCCGGAGATCGCCGGCGAGGCGCCCCCAGGTCGCGCGGCGCTCGTCGATCGGGAGGTTGGCGGAGTCGATCCCGAGGAGGGCGACGCCGCGCAGGATGAACGGGAAGACCGTCGTCGTCAGGCCGGCGCCGCTCGCGTTCCCCGACGAGGCGACCGCGCCGCGCTTCGCCGTCGTCCGCAGGGCGTACGGGAGCGTGGCCGCCCCGACCGCGTCGACGACCGCGGCCCAGCGCTCCGACTCGAGCGGCTTCCCCTCGGCGAGGACCTCCTCGCGTGACAGGAATCCAGTGGCTCCAAGCGAGCGCAGCCAGTCGTGCTCGTCGGTCTTGCCGGTGGCCGCCCACGTCTCGTAGCCGCGGCCGGCGAGGATCGCCACCGCCGTGCTCCCGACCCCGCCCGTGGCGCCCGTCACGAGGACCGGGCCGCGGTCGGGCCGCAGGCCGTGGCGCTCCAGGGCGTCGACGGACATCGCGGCCGTGAACCCGGCCGTCCCGATCGCCATCGCGTCCCGCGCCGTCAGTCCCTCGGGCATCGCGACGACCCAGTCGGCCGGGATCCGCGTGTACTCGGCATAGCCGCCGTGGCGCGCGACGCCGAGGTCGTAGCCGTTCGCGAGGACGGCGTCGCCGACGGCGATGTCGGACGACGTGCTCGCGACGACCTCACCGGCGAGATCGATCCCCGGGATGAGGGGGCTGATCCGGGCGACCCTGCCGTCCGGGCGGGTCGCGAGGGCGTCCTTGAAGTTGACGCTCGACCAGGCGATGCGGACCTCGACCTCGCCGTCCGGCAGGTCCGAGGCGGCGAACTCGCGGACGCCACGCTCGACGCGATCGTCGAGGCGCTCGGCGACGTAGGCCCTGAACGTGGTCGGGATCGCGCTCAATCCGGCTCGCCTCCCTGCGGTGCGGTCAGGAGCATCGTAGCGAGCCACGGCTCGACGGACGCCCATCCGGGCGAGCCGGACCGCCGGATGGAACCGGTCGCAGCTGGCCGGCGTCTCATCGGCGTGCACCCGCTCGCGGCGTGCACCACGAGGCTTCCCAAACGGCCGAGCCCTCGGCCGACCATGCCCAGGAGTGGTCCACCATGCGTTCCGTTCCCCGCGCGCTCCGCAGTCTGCCCCTCCTCGCCGTCGGCGTCGCGATCATCGTCGCCGCCTGCGGCGGTGGTGCCGGCCCGACACCGACGCCCCCGTCGAGCCCGAAGCCGACCCCGATCGTCAGCCCGACGCCCGGTCCCGAGGCGAAGCCGGTCGTCGTGACCTTCAAGGCCGCCAACGGCAAGACGTGGAAGCAGCGCCTCATCCATGCCGACGACATCGCGATCGCGTGGAAGCACGCCCGCGGCGAGGAG
>JBFKVO010000301.1:0-1744 GCA_041639095.1 Candidatus Limnocylindrales bacterium
CCCATCTCGAGCGCGTCGCGGCGACCGGCGCCCGCCTCGTAGCCTTCGACCTCGTCGTCGAGCTCATCGGGGCGGAGCGGCTGCCAGGACCTCATCGGACGCGACCTCCGGCGACCTCGTCGCGCAACCGCAGGAGGCCGCGACGCAGGTGGGTCTTCACGGTGGCGATCGGCCGGCCCGTGATGTCGGCGATCTCGGCGAGGGAGCGCTCGCCGAAGAACCGCAACGCGACGGTCTCTCCGTAGGGATCGTCGAGGCGCGAGACTGCGCGGCGCAGCTCCGCGGCGCGCTCGGCGTGGACGGCGAGGAGCGCGGGGTCGTGGCGCTCGGGAGCCGCGGCGACGTCCGCGAGGCCCACCGGCCCGGCGTCCGGCGCGTCGTCGAGCGGCCGACCGAGGTCGATCCGCAGGACGGACTTCCGGGCCCGGACGCGGCGGAGCGCCAGGCGCACCCCGATCCGCGTCAGCCACGCCCCGAAGGGTCCGTCGGCGCGCCACGAGTCGAGGGAGCGATAGGCGATCACGAACGCCTCCTGGGCGACGTCTTCGGCCTCGAGCAGGTCGCCGAGGATCCGGTAACAGGCGCGGACGAGGCCCGGGCCCTCGCGCTCGACGAGCGGACGGAACGCCTCGCGGTCACCGGCGAGCACGGCCTCGACGGCCTCGCGCTCGCGCGAGACCGCCTGGTCGGCCGAGGCGTCGATGAACAGGTCTCCGATCGGTCTGCCCCCATCGATCCCGCGAGCGGCCGGCGCGGCCGCCGCAGGGCGCCCATCATGCGGCCTCGTGGCCACCGCCGGCACGTCCGAAGGTCGTCAGTCGTCGGTCCCTTCGTCGTCGTCGTCGTCATCGTCGTCGTCGTCATCGTCGTCGTCGTCATCATCGTCGTCGTCCGGGCTGGCGCTCGGCTCATCGGTCTCGTCGGCCTCGGGGCTCTCGCTCGGCTCGGCGGTCTCGTCGGCGCGACCGGCCTCAGGGCTCTCGCTCGGCTCGGCGGTCTCGTCGGCCTCGGGGCTCTCGCTCGGCTCGGCGGTCTCGTCGGCCTGGGTCGCGATCGTCGCGTCCGGGCTCGTCGTCGGATCGTCGCTCGCGGCGGGTGAGCTCAGCGCGTCGGCGCCGAGGACGCCCCCGACGAGGACGAAGATCGAGATCACGGCGGGGACGAGGCTGCGCACGGCGCGTCGGCGGTCGGTCATCGGTGGTGTGCTCCTGGAGGACCCGGGCGTCATGCCCGGGATCTGTCCTCCTGAGGCAACACGCAGCGAAAAGGTTTCAGGTCCGTCCGCTGGTCACCGACGCGAGGAATTCCGCGAAGACGCCGACGTACCGATCGACGTCCGCCGAGGTGTGTGCGACCGACACGGTCGGCCCGAGCCACCAGCCCGACTCCCAGACCCCGCGGTTCGCCATGAAGACGCGCATCAGGGCCCGCAGGTCGGGATCGTCGGCGGCCCGGGACTCCATCCCGGTGCGCGCGGGGGCGGGGGCGAACCAGTAGTAGGCGTGCGCGAACATCCGGGACACGCTCCAGGGCAGGGCGGCATCGGCGATCGCCGACTCCAGCCCGTCGGCCATGGCGGCGCCCATCGCCCGCGCGTGATCGTAGGCGTCGCGGGTCAGGACCTGCTCCATCGCCGCCCGCCCTGCCGCGAGCGACAGCGCGTTCGCGAACAGCGTCCCGCCCGTCGCGGGCTGCCCGATCGCGATCCCGCTCACCACGTGATGCTCCTCGGGCTGCGCGATGA
>JBFKVO010000302.1:0-1635 GCA_041639095.1 Candidatus Limnocylindrales bacterium
CGTCGCGGCATACGACCCGACCGGGCTCGGCCGCGTCGTCCGCAACGACGCCGGCGGCGTGGAGCGGATCGTCGAGGAGCGCGATGCGTCCGACGAGGAACGCGAGCTCGTCGAGATCAACGCCGGGATCTACGCGATCGACGCGGCCTGGCTGCGGTCGCGGATCGACGCGCTCAGGCCGTCGCCGTCGACGGGCGAGCTGTACCTGACCGAGCTCGTCGCCCTCGCCCGGGCCGACGGGCGGATCGTCGCGGCGCTCGACGCCGACGACGACGGACGGCTGACCGGGATCAACGATCGGGCCCAGCTCGCGCAGGCCGAGTGGGACTTGCGGACCGAGATCAACGAGCGCTGGATGCGCGCCGGGGTGACGATGCGCGATCCGTCGACGGCGTACATCGACGCGACCGTCGAGCTCGCCGCCGACGTCGTCCTCGAGCCGAACGTCATCCTGCGTGGCGCGACGACCATCGGGGAGGGGACCGTCGTCGGCGCCGGGACACATCTCGAGGACGCGACGGTCGGCCGTGGCTGCCGGGTCTGGGCGAGCGTCGTCGAACGCTCGACGATCGAGGATGCCGCGACGGTCGGTCCCTTCGCCCATCTCCGGCCGGGCACGGTCGTGGGGACCGGCGCCGAGGTCGGCAACTACGCGGAGCTCAAGAACACCCGCCTCGGTCCCGGCGTGAAGCAGCACCACGTCAGCTACCTCGGCGACGCCGAGCTCGGCGAGGGCACGAACGTCGGGGCCGGCACGATCACCGCGAACTACGACGGCCGGCGCAAGCACCGCACGACGATCGGGAAGGGCGCGTTCCTCGGCGTGGACTCGATGCTCGTCGCCCCGGTCGAGATCGGCGACGGCGCGAAGACCGGCGCCGGGGCCGTCGTCACCCGGAACGTCCCGGCGGGCAAGCTCGCCGTCGGCGTCCCCGCGCGGATCCGCGACCCGCGACCCGCGCCATCGGAACCCGCAGCGGAGGACGACGGCGCCCCCGGATGAACCAGACGCTCCTCGAGCTCCTCGTCATCGCGTTCCTCGTCTTCCTGAACGGGATCTTCGTCGCGGCCGAGATCGCGCTCATCACGATCCGTCGCAGCCGCCTCGAGCAGCTTGCGGAGGAAGGCCGGCGCGGCGCCCGCCGCGTGCGCCGCCTCGTCGACGACCCCGGCAGGTTCCTCGCCGTCATCCAGCTGGCGATCACGTTCATCGGCTTCCTCGCGTCGGCCTTCGCGGCGATCAGCCTCGTCTCGTCGCTCGCGGAGTTCCTGCTCGGGATCGGCGTTCCCGGCGGCTATGCCCAGGGCGTGGCGCTCCTGACGGTCACGATCCTGCTGTCGCTGTTCACGATCGTCTTCGGCGAACTCGTCCCGAAGTCGCTCGCGCTCGCGCACCCGGACCGCTTCGCGCTCGTCCTGTCGGCCCCGGTCGATCTCCTCAACCGGGTGCTGTCGCCGCTCGTCGGCCTGCTCGCGGCGATCACGCGCTGGATCTCGCACAGCCTGGGCGCGGACGTCTCGCGCGAGGCCCAGATCACGGCCGAGGAGCTGAAGCTCATCGTCGAGCGCGGCGGCGAGCAGGGTGTCCTCGAGGCCGAAGAGGAGCAGATGATCAACGCGGTCATCGAGCTCGGC
>JBFKVO010000303.1:0-1562 GCA_041639095.1 Candidatus Limnocylindrales bacterium
GAGTTCGTCTGGAGCTGCCGGGCTCCGAGGTTCGAGGTCATGATGATGATCGTGTTCCGGAAGTCGACGCGGCGACCCTTCGCGTCGGTCAGGTGCCCGACCTCGAGGATCTGGAGGAGGATGTTGAAGACCTCAGGATGCGCCTTCTCGACCTCGTCGAGGAGGACGACGGCGAAGCTCTTGCGCCGGACGGCCTCGGTCAGCTGGCCGCCCTCGTCGAAGCCGACGTAGCCAGGCGGGGCGCCGACGAGCCGGCTCACGTTGTGGCGCTCCATGAACTCGCTCATGTCGATCTTGATGAGCGAATCCTCGCTGCCGAACATGAACTCGGCGAGCGCCTTCGCGAGCTCGGTCTTCCCGACGCCGGTGGGTCCGAGGAAGATGAACGAGCCGATCGGCCGCTTCGGGTCCTTGAGGCCGGCACGCGCGCGCCGGACCGCCTTCGACAGCGTCTCGATCGCCTCCTGCTGGCCGATGACGCGGCCATGGAGGGCGTCCTCCATGTGGAGCAACCGCTCGGACTCTTCCTGCGCGATGCGGGTGACCGGGATCCCCGTCCACATCGCGACGACCTGGGCGATCTCCTCCTCGTCGACCGTGGGCGTCTCGCCCGAGACGGACGACTGCCAATCGGTGCGGAGCTTCTCGACGGACTCGCGGGCGGTCGCCTCGGACTCTCGCAGCTGTGCCGCGGACTCGTACTCCTGGGCGTTGATCGCGGCGTCCTTCTCCTTCGTGACGCGGTCGAGCTCGCGCTGGGCCTCGCGCAGGGCCGGCGGAGCGGACGCGTGGCGGAGGCGGACGCGGCTCGCGGCCTCGTCGATGAGGTCGATCGCCTTGTCCGGTAGATGGCGATCCGTGATGTAGCGGATCGCGAGGTCGGCGGCCGCGTTGACCGCCTCGTCGGTGATCGTCACCTTGTGATGGGCCTCGTAGCGCTCGCGGATGCCCTTGAGAATCTCGACCGTCTGCTCGAGGGTCGGTTCCTCGACCATGATCGGCTGGAAGCGGCGCTCGAGGGCCGCGTCGCGCTCGATGTACTTGCGGTACTCGTCGAGGGTCGTCGCGCCGATGCACTGCAACTCGCCGCGGGCGAGCGGCGGCTTCAGGATGTTCGCCGCGTCGATCGCGCCCTCGGCGGCACCGGCGCCCACGAGCGTGTGGAGCTCGTCGATGAACAGGACGGCATCGTTCGTGTTGCGCAGCTCCTCGATGATCTTCTTGAGGCGCTCCTCGAACTCGCCGCGGTACTTCGTGCCGGCGACGAGCGAGCCGATGTCGAGCGTCAGCACGCGCTTGTTGGCGAGCGTCTCGGGGATGTCGCCGCTGACGATCCGGTGGGCGAGGCCCTCGGCGATGGCCGTCTTGCCGACGCCCGGCTCGCCGATCAGCGCGGGGTTGTTCTTCGTCCGCCGCGACAGGATCTGGATGACGCGCTCGATCTCCTTCTCGCGCCCGATGACCGGGTCGAGCTTCCCGGCGCGGGCCGCGTCGGTGAGGTTGATCCCGAGCTGGTCGACGGTCGGCGTCTTCGACGCGCGCTTCGTCTCCTGGGTGGGCCC
>JBFKVO010000304.1:0-1561 GCA_041639095.1 Candidatus Limnocylindrales bacterium
AGGGCGCCGACGAGGCGTCCGACTCCCTCGCGGCACTGGCGGCGACCCGACTCGACGCAGCCCCCCGCGGCTCGTACCGCGACGAGGCCTACCGCGACGACGCGGGCGCGCACGACGAGGGCGCGGACGACGAGGACGAAGAGGACGACGAGTACGACGACGACGAGGACGCCGACGCGGGCGACGAGCGCGGCTACCGCTCGGGCGATCGGAGCGACCGCGGCCCGCGCGACGACCGCGAGGCGCGGCTCGCCGGCGAGGACGCGATGGAGCGATCCGCGCGTCGGCGCGCGGAACGGGCGGCGCGCCAGCATGCCGAGCGCGAGCGGGCGATGGTCGGGCGCCGTTCAGACGCGGGCGAGGGCGGCGAGCGGCAGCACGACCGTACCCCTCGTCTCGAGCGCGGTCCGTCGTGGGAGCAGCCCCGCCGCTTCGAGGCCTACCCGAGGATCCGCTCGCGGATCGGCCTGCCCGGGATCCCACGCGTCGCGGTCCTCGCCGTCGCGGTCGTCCTGGCCGGCGCCGGGCTGTTCATGCTGCCCGCCCTCCTCGGCATCGGTGGCCCGGACGAGGGGTCGGGGCTCAGTCCTTCGCCATCGGCCGCGGCCTCGCCGAGCGATGCAGCCGCGACCGCGGAGCCGACCCCGGTCCCCGAGCCGACCCCGGTCGTCTATGTCGTCCAGGGTGGCGACACGCTCTCGAAGATCGCGAACCGGTTCGGCGTCACGCTCGCCGATCTGCTCGAGGCGAACAAGGACACGATCAAGGACCCGAACCGGATCAACGTCGGCGACCGGATCATCATCCCGGCGGCGCCCCCGACGGAGTTCGTCGATCCGGGCGCGGGCGCCACGCTCCCGCCGCCGTAGGGTCGCCGCACCGGCGCCGCGGCTTGCTCGCCCGGCCCCGGCCTGCTAGCGGGGCGCGAAGTTGATCGCGGTGATCTTCCCGGCCTCGACCCGGAACGTCGCGTCGATGTGCTGCGTCGGGGCGCCGGGTCGGACGACGAGCAGGTCCGCCTCGTAGCTGTTGCCGAGGTCGCGCACCTCGCCGGGGATCATCCGGAGGCCCTTGTCGGAGCGCAGGAACCAGCCGCCGACGCGCTCGATCCCGCGCAGCGTCTGGACGCTGTCGCCGACGTGGACGCGCAGCTCGGTCGTCTCGGACATGAGCGCGACCGCGCCCTCCCGGTCGCCCGAGTTGAGACGCTCGAAGAAGACTTCCATCGTGTCGACGGCACCCATCGCCCCGGGAGTGTACCCGAGCCGGCCGGGCGGCTCATGCGCGACGGCGGCCTAGAACCCCCCGCCCGAGCCTCCTCCGCCGCCGCCCCCGCCACCGCCGAAGCCGCCGCCACCACCACCCGAGGACGACGGCGAGTCGCCGACCGTGCCCAGGACGGCCATCATCCCGCCGACGCTCGGGATCGCCGAACTCGAGAACAGCCCGCCCCCACCGCCGGACGAGGCGCTCGACGAGAGTGGCTGGCCATCGGACCCGTGATACCAGCCGGGCAGGTACGTGCTCGACGCGCTCGCGGCGCCGCGCCGGACATCCTCGA
>JBFKVO010000305.1:0-1507 GCA_041639095.1 Candidatus Limnocylindrales bacterium
CGGCGCGCAGCTCGTAGACCATCTCCTCGTCGAGCTCGCCGACGCGCCGGCCGGGCGTCCCCGCTTCGCCCACCAGGAACACGCCGAAGAGCCCCCGGTCGGGGATCGTGCCGCCGCTCGTCACCGCCACGACGCGGGCATCGCGGCGCCCTTCCACCCGGTCGGTCAGCCGGTCCCAGGCGACGCGCGGTTTCAGCTCGGCGAACTCGTCGGACGGGTAGACGCCGGCAAGCATCCCGAGGACACCCTCGAGGGCCTCCCGCGGCAGCGTCTCGAACGGCGCGGCGCGGGTCACCGTCGCGTGCAGCTCGTCGACGGTCCATGGGTCCATGACCGTCATCGCCACGATCTGCTGGGCGAGCACGTCGAGCGGGTTGCGCGGCAGCGTCGTCGTCTCGATCGCCCCCTCGTGCATCCGGGCCACGACGACGGCCGTCTCGAGGAGATCGCCCCGGTACTTCGGGAAGACGACGCCCTTCGACGGGACACCGACCTGGTGCCCGGCACGACCGACGCGCTGGAGCCCGCTCGCGACCGAGGTCGGACTCTCGACCTGGATGACGAGGTCGACCGCGCCCATGTCGATCCCGAGCTCGAGCGAGCTCGTCGCGACGAGCGCCGGCAGCCGGCCGGACTTCAGGTCCTCCTCGATCCGGATCCGCTGCTCGCGCGCGATGCTCCCGTGATGGGCGCGGACGAGGTCCTCGCCGGCGAGTTCGTTGAGCCGATGGGCGAGGCGCTCCGCGAGCCGGCGGCTGTTCGCGAAGACGATCGTGCTCCGGTGCTCGCGGATCAGGTCGAGGATGCGCGGGTGCACCGACGGCCAGATGCTCGTGCGCATGTCGCCGCCCGTCCCGTCCGTGCCGATCCCGCGCCGGACCACCCCGTCGCCGGGCGACGGATGGGGCGCGCCGGTCACGTCCGGCGCGCCGAGCTCGTCGCCGATCCGCGCCATGTCCTCGACCGGGACGACGACGCGCAGGTCGAGCTCCTTGCGCGCGCCCGCATCCACGATCGCGACCTCGCGGCCGGGCCCCACCCCGCCGAGGAAGCGGGCGATCGTCTCGAGCGGGCGCTGGGTCGCGGACAGGCCGATCCGCTGGAGCGGGGGCGGGACGGTGCCGTTCGGCCCCCCGGAGCGTAGATGCTCGAGGCGCTCGAGGCTGAGGGCGAGGTGGGCACCGCGTTTCGTGCCGGCGATCGCATGGACCTCATCGACGATGACCGTCTCGACGGCGCGCAGGATCTCGCGGGCGCCGCTCGTCAGCAGGAGATAGAGCGATTCCGGCGTCGTGATGAGGATGTCCGGAGGGTGGCGGACGAGGTCGCGGCGCTCCTCCGCGGTCGAGTCGCCGGTCCGCAGCGCGACGGAGATCGACGGCGGTGCGAGCCCGAGCCGTTCGGCCTGGAGGGCGATCCCGGCGAGTGGCGCCCGGAGGTTGCGGTCGATGTCGTACGTGAGCGCCTTGAGCGGCGAGACGTACAGGACGCGCACGCCGCCGGCTCC